>NZ_JABULD010000214.1:0-18163 GCF_014060985.1 Pseudomonas sp. MD195_PC81_125 | reverse complement strand
GCCTGCGGCAGCTCCTACAGGGTTGATACATTTCCCGTGCAGGAGCTGCCGCAGGCTGCGATCTTTTGCCGTTTTACCGCCGGTCTGAAAGAGCGATACAAACCCAGAAGCAAGGCTCAAACCTGTATCACTCAGCAATCCCGCGCGGCAGTAACCGAGGCGCAGACATGAGGGCGAGCGCATTCCTCCAGCGAGAACTCAGTCAGCGGCAAGTCGTGCTGTTCTTCCTGCTTGCCACCGCGCTGTACGTCCTGCCGCTGATCCTCGCTGACTTTCCTTACATCGACGACAACTGGCGTACGCTGGCTGCCGCGAATGCCTGGGCCGGGCAGGGCCGATTGTTTGCCGACTGGTTTTATCAGGCGCTGACGTTCACCGGGGCTGCACCGAACATCTACCCGTTACCCCTGTTGCTCGCCGTCGTGGCGATGAGTCTGGCGCTGACTCGGCTGACCATTCACTACTTTGTCGAACCGACGCTGGCCTGTTGCCTGGTCGCGTTGCCGCTCTGGTACAACCCGTTTCTGCTGCAGAACCTGTCCTATCAATACGACGGCCCGATCATGGCCTTGAGCATGGTCGCGGTGATTTACGCCATCACGTTCGACGCTTCATCGCGGGTACAGCGCTGGCTGGTACCGGCGGCGTTGCTGGCGCTGGCGATCGGGCTGTATCAGATCAGCCTCAATGTGTTTTTCGGTCTGTGTGGTGTCGAGTTGATCAGGGCTGTTCAGCGGCAAACGCAGTGGCCGCAAATCCTGCGGATGCTGGGCTGGAAGCTCGCACAAGCGGGCCTCGGCATCCTGATCTATAGCGTCACGGCTTATCCGTTCATGGAGACGTTACGAAGAACGAATCTGTTGAACCTGGACACCCACCCGCTGTTGCAGATCGGCATCAATTTCTCTCGGGTGCTGCAGAACGTTGCACTGTTGTTTCACGGCGGCTACGTCTGGGTTTTCGTGGCACTGGTGTTGTGTGCATTCGTGGGCTGTCTGCATCTGGTTCGGGGCCGCCAACGCCGTTGGCCAAGCCTGCTGCTGTGCTTGCTCACGCTGCCCGTTCTGGTCTGGCTGGTGCCCGGAATCACCCTGCTGTTTCGGGATTTCAATGAAGGCGCGCGGACCCTGATGGAGTTCGGCGTGTTACTGCTGGGGCTGTTCTATCTGGCGCACGTTGCGCTGGCGTCCGGGCACCGCCGCTTGCCCTTGCTGCTGATCATCCCGCTGCTGGCGACACTCTCGCTGTCCTTCGCCTATGGCCGGGTGCTGAGCCTGCAGAAAACCTTTGCCAACAGCGCGCTGTACAGCCTGAGCCACGACATCGCCGCCCATCGCGAGCTGCGTGAAGCGAAGCGGATTTACCTCTCAGTCAGCTACTCCGATCGCTGGCTGGTCAGTGCGACCGGTTCATTCAAACGGCTGCCGATGCTGCACTATCTACTCAACGTCGACTACTTCATGCTCGCGGAAAATCTGCCGTCAGCAGGCATCACCAACGTGGTCGCCGAACGCGAGCGGCGCAACGCCACCCACGTCGGTTATCAGGGTTTTTCAGCGCTGGTGGACAGCCTGTATTACCGGATTTACCTGATTGGCGATTACGGTTTCATCGTCATGAAGGAACCGCCTCACGGCAGGTTGCTGCAGTGGTAACCCTGACCGTCCGTCGCAATCCATCCCGCACCTGTAATTTCTGACAGTAGACCACTCAAGCGCCTTGCCCTAGCTTCGAAAGTCAGCCGTACCAAGCCATGGCAAGGAACCGTAATGAAAGGATTTCCTGCGCTGACAGTGATTGGCATCGCTGATGCACTTATCCACTGGCAGATTTTTTTCGTCCTGTGCAGCGCCATCGGGTTGACCCAGGCAGCCAGTAACTTCGCCGCATTCTGCGTGGCGGCGGCGTTCTCGTTTTACGTGAACCTGCTTTACACCTTCGACAGCAAGACATGGGTGCTCGGCTACGTGCTGTTTATCGCACTGATGGGGGGCACAAGCTTCGGTATCGGCGCGATTGCCGATACGCGCGACTGGGGCGGGCTGCTGACGGTGACAGTGTTTACCGCGCTGAACCTGATGTTGGGGTACTGCTTTTTCCGGTTCGTGCTGTTTCGAGGACAACGGACATGAAACTCTGGGTAGCCGCACCTTTTTTCAAAGACGCGAATGTTTCAGTGCGGGCCGATCAGCTGGCTTTGGCGACAGTTCTGATTATCGCGCTGTGTGTGCGGTTCTACTCCATTACTGTCCCCGTGATCTGGTATGACGAGGCCTACAGTGTGCTGCTGGCTCGAGAAACGCCGGCGCGCATCTGGGCGTTGACCGCACTGGATGTGCATCCGCCGCTGTATTACGTGCTGCTGCATTACTGGGGCATGGCCTGGGGCGATTCTGCCGGGGCGGCACGGGGCTTGAGCGTGTTGGCGGACGTTGGCAGCGTGTTGCTCGGCATCCAGTTGATGCGTCTGGTGGCCACGCGGCGGGCGACCTGGATGGCGGCACTGTTGCTGGCGCTGCTGCCCGTTTCGGTGCGCTACAGCCAGGAAGTGCGGATGTACACCCTGCTCGGATTCTGGCTGATGGCCGCGACCGTGGCGCTGGTCTGCTGGGCGCGGACACCCGGGCAAAAACGCTGGCCGTGCCTGTACGTGTTGCTGATGAGCGCGGCGTTTTACACGCATTATTTCGCCGCGGGCTGCGTACTGGTGCACTGGCTGTTCTGGTGGCGGGCGCGAGCGGATCACGCCGCGAGCCTTTCACCCCGCGCGTGGTGCCTGGCCAACGCGGCGATTGTGCTGTTGTTTGTGCCGTGGCTGCCGAATCTGCTTGAACAGTTGTCCGCCGGTGTCGCGGCGTGGATCGAGCCTGTGACCGTGCAGGCTGCACTGGGGCTGCCCTGGCAATTCATGTTGATGGAGCCGCGCGTGGCACCCGCGTCGTGGTGGCGGCTGGCGCCTTTGCTGCTGATCGTGCTCTGCGCAACGCTGATCGTGGCGCAAGGCATCGGCGAACGGCGTTACCGGCCGTTGCTGCTCGGCTACTTTTTTTATTCCGACGATCTCGCTGTTTGTCCTGGCGCTGTTCATGCCGCTGTTTCTTGCGCGCTATCTGGTGTTCGCCGGCCCCCGGCATCCCCCCTGCTTATCGCCGTGGCACTGGACTCGTTGGCACGCCGATACCCGCGCCCGGCCATGGCGCTGTTCGTGCTGGTGGTCGTCGGACAATGCTACGGTCTGGCGATGGTCTATCGCCAGGCCGATGGCATGGATGGCACCGAGATGCGCCGGGACTACCGGTTGGATGGGCTGGCCAGCCAGATCGAACGCGAGGCCCAGCCCGGCGATGACATCGTCCTCGACTCGCTGATTTCGTACTTGCCGTTTCTCTACTACAACACCAGCGCCATTGAGCCGCGGTTTCATGTGCGCACGGCGTTCCCGGCGTTCCTCGCCTCCTCGGTTCGCGGTGGCTACGCGCTGATCCCGCTCGCCAGGCGCTGGATCTATTTCCATGACCCGGCGCTGGTGCAATGCCGCCGGCACCGAGTCTGGTGGATACCGCTGGAATCGCCCGATCACTTCCGCACCCTGTTCAGCGGCGATTGGCAAACGCGGCAGACGCTGTGGAGCGGCTCGGCGGCGGCCTACCTGTTCAGCGTCAACACCGCGTCAGTCGCGACCGGTGGCCTTAAGCCGCGGCCACCTCCTGCGGCTCGAAACTGTCAGCCCGGGCCATCTGCCACATCCGCGAGTAGAACTCGCCATTGACCTCGCCCGTGAGCAACTCACCTGGCTTGAGAAACACATGCAGCTGCGAGAACAGCTTGATCTCGGTCGCCGACATGCGCCGCACCAGGTGCTTGGCCGACAGTTGTGATGGATGCTCAAGACCGGCCGCCGCCAACATTTCTGCCAGTGCCTTGAGCGTGTTGCGGTGGAAGTTGTAGACGCGCTGGGCCTTGTCCGGGACCACGAGGGCGCGTTGACGCAGGGCGTCCTGGGTGGCGACGCCGGTCGGGCATTTGTTGGTGTGGCAGCTTTGCGACTGGATGCAGCCGATGGCGAACATGAAGCCGCGCGCGGAGTTGGCCCAGTCGGCGCCGATGGCCAGCACGCTGGCGATGTCGAACGCGCTGACGATCTTGCCGCTGGCGCCGAGCTTGATCTTGTCGCGCAGGTTCAGGCCGACCAGCGTGTTATGCACAAACAGCAGGCCTTCGCGCATCGGCACGCCGATGTGGTCGGTGAACTCCACCGGCGCGGCGCCGGTGCCGCCTTCCTTGCCGTCGACCACGATGAAGTCCGGCAGGATGCCTGTTTCCAGCATGGCTTTGGCGATACCCATGAACTCCCACGGATGCCCGAGGCAGAACTTGAAGCCCACCGGTTTGCCGCCGGACAGTTCGCGCAGTTGCTGGATGAACTGCATCATTTCGATCGGCGTGGAAAACGCGCTGTGGCGTGACGGCGAGATGCAGTCTTCGCCCATCAGGATGCCGCGGGTGTCGGCGATTTCCTGAGTGACCTTGTGCTTGGGCAGGATCCCGCCGTGGCCGGGTTTGGCGCCCTGGCTCATCTTGATTTCGATCATCCGCACCTGCGGATTCTGCGCCTGGGCGGCGAAGCGTTCCGGGTCGAAACGGCCATCGCTGGTACGGCAGCCGAAATAACCGCTGCCCAGTTCCCAGGTCAGGTCGCCGCCGTGTTCGCGGTGATACGGGCTGATGCTGCCTTCGCCGGTGTCGTGGGCGAAGTTGCCGAGTTTGGCGCCCTGGTTCAACGCGCGGATGGCGTTGGCGCTGAGCGAGCCGAAGCTCATCGCCGAAATGTTGAACACCGACGCCGAATACGGCTGCGTGCATTGCGGGCCGCCGACGGTGACGCGGAAACTGCTCGGGTCGCTCAATGGCGCCGGGCGCATCGAGTGGCCGATGAATTCGAAGCCCGATTGATAGACGTCGATCAGCGTGCCGAAGGGTTTGTCGGCGGTTTCGTTCTTCGCCCGCGAATAGACCAGCGAGCGCTGAGCACGGGAGAAGGGCAGGGCGTCGCTGTCGGATTCAAGCAGGTACTGACGGATCTCCGGGCGGATGCCTTCGACCAGATAGCGGATGTTGCCCAGGATCGGGTAGTTGCGGCGTACCGCGTGCGGGCTCTGCAGCAGGTCGAACAGACCGAGCAGGCTCAGCACCCCGGTGACGGCGGTGATCGGCCACAGCCAGTCGTGTTCGAGAAAGGGCAGGCTGGCGAGGGTGAAGATCACGCAGACGGCAAAGAAGGCGTAGCGGCTCAGGAGTGACAGGCTCATACGGTTTCCTTGGTTCGGACTCAATGGTTTGCAAACCTGTGGCAGCAGGCGGGCCTGTTGATGAGATTTATTGTGGTGAGGGGATTTATCCCCGATGGGTGGCGAAGCCGCCCCAAAACCATTCACTGCGGTGTAACTGAAAGACCGCATGCATAGACTTCGGGCTGCTGCGCAGCCCATCGGGGATGAATCCCCTCACCACAGCAAATCAACTCCCACAGGAAAGCATTTCCACGCGTTATCAGGCGTTCTGCGCCTGGAGAAAAATCGAAAACAGCTCCGACTGGGATTTGATCCCCAGCTTGCTGTACATGTGTTTCTTATGGACTTTCACGGTTTCTACGGAGATTTCCAGCTTACGGGCGATTTCTTTACTGGAGCAACCGCTGAGCATCAAACGCCCGACATCCAGTTCCCGGGCAGTCAGTTGCGCGCCCTTGAGTTGCTGCACCGATGCTTCCAGTTGCACCCGCCAGTCGGCCGGTGCAGGCGCGGCAGCGAGGGCCACGGTTTCGTTGATTTCGTACGGCAGGCGCTGGCGCAACAGACCCAGCACCCACGGCTGGATCAATGACAGCAAAGCGATCTGTTCGCCAGTGAAACGTTGTTCACTGCCCAGCGACAGGCACAGCGTGCGTTCGCCTTCGAGTTGGCAATTGAACTGGATTTCGTCGGCGACCACATTCAGACGAAAGTATCGCTGGTAATACTCGGTCAGCTCGAAATGCTCCGGTGCCACCTCCGACAGGCGATACAGCCCGGTGCGCGACTGCTCGCGGCAGGCGATGTAGAACGGATCGAGCAAGTACAACCCGCGCAGATAATCCTGAAACAGCGGGTCAGGGCTGCCGTCCTCGGCGGGGCATTCGGCGAACACTTGCGGGTGCTGATCGGCACTGAACAGCAACACCACCCAGCTATCGAACGCCACGTACTGGTCGAGCAGACGCACCAGTTGTGCCCAGAAATTCGGCTTGTCCAGCGCATCGATCAACTGCCCGACGGCGCGGTGCCAAGTGATGTCATCAAACGAAACGGTCATGAATCTACCCCTATCGGGTTACCCCGGCCGCGTGATTCCCTGCCGGTTGCTTGCTGCGCATACTGGCCCACAGACAGCCACCGGGCAATCTTTCAGCGCCCGGCCCTGACCCACAAGGACTCGCAATGAAAGTCGAACTCGCCCAACTGGCGGGCCGTGACAATGGCACCGCATACAACCTCGAACGCGCCCTCGCGGCGATTGCCGCGTGCGGTGCCGACACGCAACTGATCGTATTCCCGGAAACCCACTTGATGGGCTTCCCGACGGCCGACACCGTGGCACAGATCGCCGAGCCGCTGGATGGCCCGACCGTCCGCGCGGTACTGGCCGCTGCCCGCGAGCACAACATCGCCGTGGTGATCGGCATGGCTGAGAACGACAACGGTCGCTTCTACAACACCACGCTGCTGATCACCCCCGAAGGCATCGCCCTCAAATACCGCAAGACCCACCTTTGGGCGTCGGATCGCGGCGTGTTCGAGGCCGGCGACCGCTACGCCACCTGCGAGTGGAACGGTGTGCGCGTCGGCTTGCTGATCTGCTACGACATCGAGTTCCCGGAGTCCGCCCGCGCACTGGCGCAACTGGGCGCCGAGTTGCTGATCGTGACCAACGGCAACATGGACCCGTATGCCCCGACTCACCGCACCGCGATCATGGCCCGTGCTCAGGAAAACCAGGCGTTTGCGCTGATGGTCAATCGTGTCGAGGCCGGGGATGACGGCTTGATGTTCGCCGGCGGCAGTGCGCTGGTCGATCCGCTGGGGACGTTGCTGTTCGAGGCGGGGCGCGAAGAAGGGACGTTCAGCGTCGAACTGGATTTCGACCGGTTACAGGTCGCGCGCCAGGATTACCGCTATCTGGATGATCAGCGGTTGAAGCTGCCGGGGGAGGTGGTGGAGCACGCGTGCGGATTGCGTGAGTTGCTGATTCCTGCGTGCTGATCGGGATTCTGTGTCGGTCGGACTGACGCCTTCGCGGGCAAGCCCGCTCCCACATTGACCGCGTCCCCCTGTGGGAGCGAGCTTGCTCGCGAAGAGGCCAGCCCAGGCCACACAACTGCTTGATCCAAAAAACAACAAAGCCACACCCGAAACATTCGCCGAACTCGGCTCTGCCATAAATCCAATAACATTCGGAGTAAGTCGCCCATGGCTCGTTTGCAACGCACCCTGTCACTAGGGTCGGTGGTGCTGTTCGGCATCGCCTACATGACGCCGATCATTGTCCTCGGCACCTTTGGCATCCTCGCGCAATCCACCGCCGGCATGGTCCCGGCCGCGTACCTGGCAGCACTGGTGGCGATGTTCTTCACCGCCATGAGTTACGGGCGCATGGCCGCCGCGTTCCCGCTTGCCGGTTCCGCCTACAGCTACGTGCGCAAGGCGATCAGCCCCAGGCTCGGCTTCATCGCCGGTTGGGCGGTGTTGCTCGATTACCTGTTTCTGCCGATGGCGATCTGGCTGATCGGCGCGGCGTACCTCGCTTCGGCATTCCCGTCGATCCCGCAGTGGATCTGGGTACTGGCGTTCATCGGCATCACCAGCGCAATCAACATCGTTGGCCTGAAACTGGCCAATGGCATCAATGCCTTGCTGATGCTGGTGCAATTTCTGGTGCTGATCGCCTTCGTCGCGCTGTGTGTGCACTACGTCGGCGGTGATGCGCGCACGCCGTTGTGGTCGATCAAACCGTTCTTCAACGGTGACATGCAAATGCCGCTGATCATGAGCGGCGCGGCGATTGCCTGTTATTCGTTCCTCGGCTTCGACGCGGTTAGTACGCTGACCGAAGAAACCCGCGACCCACGCCGCACCATTCCACGGGCGATCATGTTGATCACCTTGATCGGCGGGCTGATCTTCGTCGGTGTGTCGTACTTCGTGCAGATCGCCCACCCATCGTTCCAGTTCGACAGCGTCGACTCGGCGGCCTATGAAATCGCACGCAACATCGGCGGCGACCTGTTCGTCTCGATCTTCCTCATCGGCCTGATCGTCGGCCAGTTCGCTTCGGGGCTGTCGGCCCAGGCCAGCGGTTCGCGCTTGCTGTTTGCCATGGGGCGCGATGGCGTGTTGCCCAAGTCGTTTTTCGGCACCTTGCATGCGCGCTTCGGCACGCCGGTCAACAGCATCCTGCTGTGTGCGGTCGTGGCATTGCTGGCGCTGAAACTCGATGTGACCACCTCAACCTCGTTCATCAACTTCGGTGCGTTCCTGGCGTTCAGCCTGGTCAACCTGTCGGTGATTTTTCATTACTGGATCGGTGGAGAGAAAAAAAGGCCCGCGTGAGCTGGTGCTGTTTCTGATCTTTCCGTTCATCGGGCTGCTGGCGGACGTGTGGCTGATGGTCAGCCTTGATCATCTGGCGGTGTATCTGGGCTTGAGCTGGCTGGCGATTGGCGTGGTGTATCTGGCGGTGCTCACTGGCGGCTTTCGGCGGCAGCCGCCGGAGATGTTTTTTCAGGAAGCGACGTAAGATCTCCAACAGTGACTTTGCTCGGTAACGGCAAGCATGTGATGCTTGCCGTTTTTGCGCCAAAGGCTTGTCTTACATGTCGAATTTTTCCACTGAAATGCCCGCCGTGATCCGCATCGCCGCTGCGCTGTTGCTCAACCCTCAAGGCCAGACCCTGCTGGTGCGCAAGCGTGGCACCACGGCGTTCATGCAACCGGGCGGCAAGATCGAAGCGCACGAGTTGCCGGTGCACGCGCTGGCCCGCGAGCTGGAAGAAGAACTCGGGCTGACGATCGATCCGGCGCAGGCGTCTTTTCTCGGCCAGTTCTCGGCGCCGGCCGCCAACGAGCCGGGGTTTGTGGTGCAGGCGGAGATTTTTCAGCTGACAATCGACGCCGATGTGACGCCCGCTGCCGAAATCGAGGAAGTGCTCTGGGTCGATCCGGTCAGTGATCCTGCTGTCGTTCTGGCGCCATTGACACGCGACCTGATCCTGCCGTTTTATCGCCACTCGCTGACCGCGATCGCCTGATCCCCCACGCACAGGATGTCCACCATGATCCCGCTTCAAGACCTGTTGATCTTCGCCGCCGCCGCGTTGTTGATGGTACTGACGCCGGGGCCGAACATGATTTACCTGATCTCGCGTTCGATCTGTCAGGGACGCAAGGCCGGGGTTACGTCGTTGCTCGGTGTGGTGAGTGGTTTCTTCGTGCACATGTTTGCCGCGGCTGCCGGTTTGAGCGCGGTGTTTCTGGCGGTGCCGATGGCCTACGAGGTACTGAAGTGGGCCGGTGCGCTGTATTTGCTGTGGCTGGCCTGGCAAGCGCTCAAACCCGGTGCGCGTTCACCGTTCGAGGCGCAGCAATTGCCCCCGGACTCGTCGCGCAAACTGATCACCATGGGCTTTCTCACCAGTGCGTTGAACCCGAAGATTGCGGTGTTCTACCTCTCGGTGTTTCCACAATTCATCAGCCCCGAACACGGCTCGGTATTCACCCAGAGCATCCTCCTCGGCCTGACCCAGATCAGCGTCAGTTTCAGCGTCAATCTGCTGATCGCGCTGTTCGCAGCAGGCATTGCTTCCTGGTTCGTGCGCAACCCGACATGGCTGGCGCTGCAGCGTTACTTCATGGGGTTTGTACTCGCCGGTCTGGCGGTGCGCCTGATGCTTGAACAGCGCAGGACCGCCTGAGCATGTGGATCGAACGCCTCGACGCCAGCCATGCGCTGGCTTACCGCGAGCTGATGCTTGAAGCCTACGACCGCCATCCGCAGGCCTTCACCTCCAGCGTGCGCGAGCGCGCGGTGATGCCGCTGAGCTGGTGGGAAGCGCGGCTGACCAGCAAGCTGGATGTGGTGTTCGGCGCGTTCGAGGCAGGCACACTGGCCGGCATCGTCGGCCTGGCGTTCGAACCGCGAGAGAAGGCCCGCCACAAGTCGACCTTGTTCGGCCTGTACGTCTCAGCCGATTTTCGCCAGCACGGCCTGGGCCATCAGCTGGTCGAGGCTGCCATCGCTGAAGCCCAAACCCATCCCGAACTGAAAGTCCTCCAGCTCACCGTCACCGCCGGCAACGACGCCGCGTTCAACCTGTACCAGCGCTGCGGCTTCATCCAGTTCGGCCTGGAGCCATTGGCGGTGCGGGTGGGTGAAGAGTACTTCGACAAGATTCACATGTGGCGCGAACTCTGATGCCACACTGAACCGGCTCTCACAAATGGATGGGAATCAACGCACCGCACTGACCCCATCCAGCGTCGAGAACGAGGTGTCCTTGGCGGTCAGCAGGAAATCGCGCATGTACGGCGCATCGAGCATGTCGGCGCGGATCGCCGCGTACAGCGTGGCAAACAGACCTTTCTCGCCCAGGCGCTTGGCCTTCACGTAACCGCGCGAGCTGTATTCGTGCAGCGCCCAGTGCGGCATGCCGCACACGCCACGGCCGCTGGCGACCAGTTGCATCATCATCACCGACAGCTCAGAGGTGCGAACCTGCGCCGGTTCGATGTCGGCCGGTTCGAGGAAGCGGGTGAAGATGTCCAGCCGGTCGCGTTCCACCGGGTAGGTGATCAGCGTTTCCGTCAGCAGGTCTTCGGGAACGATGTACGGTTTGCTTGCCAGCGGGTGCTGGTTCGCCACTGCGAGCATCGCTTCGTAAGTGAACAGCGGCACGTAGGTGATGCCGGCGATGTCCAGCGGATCGGAGGTCACCACCAGATCCAGGTCACCGCGGGCCAGCGCCGGCAGAGGGGCGAAGGCGAAACCCGAGGCGAGGTCGAGTTCGACTTCCGGCCAGGCGTCACGGAACTGGTCGATGGTCGGCATCAGCCACTGGAAACAGCTGTGGCATTCGATCGCCATGTGCAGGCGTCCAGCGGTGCCGCCGGCCAGACGACTGATGTCGCGCTCGGCGGCGCGCAACAGCGGCAGGGTCGCGTCGGCCAGTTGCAACAGGCGCAGACCGGCGCTGGTGAAGCGTACCGGTTTGGTCTTGCGCACGAACAACGGCATGCCCATGCGCTCCTCCAGTTCCTTGAACTGGTGCGACAGCGCCGATTGGGTCAGGTGCAGACGGTCGGCGGCATCGACCAGACTGTCGGCCTCGCGCAGGGCATGCAGGGTTTTCAGATGACGGATTTCAAGCACGGCATGGCCCCATGAGGAAAACTTGTGACAAATTCGAAGGCGGTGAGTTTGTCTCATGTTGACAGTGCTGTCGACCATTCGAGCAGAAGCGGGGCATCGCCATGCCCCGCTGCTTTTTGCCCTAGAGGTCTGCGAAATGCCGGATACCCAGCGGTTTACCGATATCGCCGCGCCAGATCGCCTCGACCTGTGCCCCGCTGGCGGCCTGAACCTGCTGCCATTGCAGGCCGAGGTTGCGTTGCTCCGGCAATTTCAGGTGCGCCTTGACGAAGTCAGCGAACGGCACCTTGTCCGAGGTGTAGTGAAAGTGCGCGTACCACAGCGTGCGCGGCGGCGAGGAGGTGAGGTCGCGCACGGCGTATTCCTGAAGGAAATCCTTGCGCCCGTCAGCCCTTTTGCCCAGTGCCCGCAGCGGACCTTCGCGGCGGATGTCCACCACTTGTTGTTGCAGCAGATAATCCAGATAGCCTTCGGTAGGCGTCTTGCTGCGCAGTGACTGATCAATGCGCAGCGTACGACCGGTATGGCGCAGTTCGCGGGCCTTGTCGTGCAGTTGCAGCACCACCGGTTCGGTCGGCGACAGTTGCTCGATGGCCTGGGCACGGGTGCTCAACTCCGTCGCTTCGCTGTTGAACATGTGTTCCAGATCTACTGGCAGCATGTCCTGGCGGGCATAGCTCTGTACCTTGTTGCTGTAGGCCGGAACAGCTGCCAGACGTCTGCGCGCTTCGACCAGCAGCGGCTGAACGTCAGTTGGCAACGTTGCTGCCGTCGGGGCGGTGCGCACTTGCAGATGGTATTTGCCACTGGAGCGCGGCAGCCAGGTTTCGCGGAATCCGTCGATGCCTTCGATGGTGATGCGTTTTTCCCGGGTGCCGGCGTCGATGCTTTCCGTGCCGATCAGCAACTGGTTGTCCTCGGTTTCGAACAGTTGCTTGCCGCCAGGCTCTTTCGGCTTGATTGGCGCACGGTGCCTGATCGCGTGCCGCGCCTGCGCTTCGACCTGGGTCAGCCCCTCGAGGAACAAGCCGACCTGTTCCAGATCCAGATGCTGTGCATAACCCAGCATCCAGGCGTTGAGCTGACGACGAAAACCGGCATAGATCTGCAGGCAATCTTCGAGGATCCGATTGTGCTGGACCACGCTGGCGCTGACCTCTGGCAGGTGATGCTGGGTCAGCAACGCGCGCCCGACCTTGACCCGGGCGTCTTTGAGCTGGGTATGGAAATACGCCCAGGACAGGTCAGTGACCGCGTCGTAGCGGGTAATGATTTCCAGCAGATGCGCAGTCCTCAGGTAGTGATGGGTGTTGTCTCCCAGGTTGCGGTTGATAGCGGCCATGTCTTTCGCCATCCGGGCTTTCTGCGCGCGGTTGCTGATGCGGTTGTTCCACAGTCTGGCCTGCTCGGTGATCGCGTGCAGTTGATCGAACTCCTTGAGGAAATCCTCGCGCACCCGCTTGCGCCGGGCCATGAGTGTGATATGGACAGCGGTGTGGTCGGAGGGGACAGCATCGGACTCGGCGACCAGTGCGTCGATCCGGTTCAAGTGTTCCAGCAAGCGATCGCGGGCAACGGTGACGCGCTGCACGGCGCGGTCGACCACGATCCAGGCGCAGCGGCTCTGGATGGCTTCAATCTGCAGACGTTTGCGGCCGTGGCTCAGGGGCAGCAATTCGACAAGGTTGTCGTATTGGGCGATCGCGACGTCGATGTCATTCAGGCAGGCTGCGTCAACGGCTGTCTGTAGAGGCTTGCGCCCGGCAAGATCGAGGTTCTGGTAGTTTTCCAGCAACTGGTTGGTGGCGCGGGTCTGAGCATCGAGGCGACGGGTGTAGTTGTCGGCGGTGTTGGTCAGGGTCATTTGCCGGCGCAGTTGCCGATCGGTCCACCAGCGCGGTAGCCACTGGCGGATCGGTGCAGGCCAAAGCGGATCCAGGCCGTCGGCCAGATGCCCGAGTACCGCGCCGCCGCCAGCACCGCCACCGTCCATTACAGTGCCATGCACCGCATAGTGAGTGTTCCACTGGCCGCTGTCGTCGAGGGCGATCGGTTGTTTGTAGCTGCGCAGGCGTGTGCCGTAAAGCCTCCAGCCACGCGGCAGATCGCTGAGCTGAACCCGATAGATGCGCCCCTGACGAACAATGAAGTCGCCATCGGCGTGACGATAGACGTTGCGATAGACACCGTGGGTGGCCGGGTGCAGGCCGGCCAGGGAAATGTCGGATTCGTACTCGTAACCCTTGAAGCGGTCGAGCCATTGCCGGGCCCGTTGCCAGGACGACGACATGGTGGCGAATCCGCCCAGTGCCGTGCGTTGTCGCTGACGGGTGACCAGACGTGCTGCTGCGGGGGCCGAGACGGTTCCGGGCAGCACATCCATTGCCGCGTCGATCAGTGACAGCAGCACCGCCTCCACTTCCGCCAGACCATGCCCGAGCTCGCCGCGCAAGAACGCCGCGACGGCCAGATTGGCGCTGTTCCAGGCGTCATACAGGGCCACCGCCGTACCCACGAACGGTACCATGCCGATGGCCATTTTCAGGTAGTTGAACAATGCCCCGGATTTCAGTGCGCAGCGTTCCAGATACAACGCATCGTTGGAACGCGAACTGCTGCGATGGGCCTCCAGCAACCGGCCCATGTGCACGTTCAATAGATGAATGGCCAGCGATGTGGTCGCCGGCCAGGCCATTCCGACGCCGATCAGGGCATCGAACTTGCGCAATTGCGCCTGGTTGATGCGACTGACATGGCTGGCAAAATCGCCGCCCACGGCACGTCCGGCCAGGTAATTGACCATGTTGCTGTCCACACACCGCCTGAACAGATCCACCCGTGCCTGCTCCAGCGATTCGTATTGCCGCAGGAAGAGGGCGTCGGTGCTGTCGGGCAGGTAGAGCAGGGTCAGGCCACTGTTCTGTTCGACAATGAACGTCAGCCCGGCGAGCGTGCTCGGTCCCTGATGCGCGGTGTCTTCGCCACCGACCGTCAGGTGCACCGGCCGCAGCGCGATGCGTTGTCCATCAACGGCATACGCCTGGGGTGAAGTCGCATCGATGGCGACCTTCAGTACGGCATGGCCGGCACTGTCGATGTGCCGTTGCAGCAGGGCGCATTCACCTTGCAGCCTGAGCATCAGCCGCCACGGTTCGCTCAGGCATTCGCGGCGCCAGGCCTGCTGAAACGCAGGTTCTGTCGACGCGCCGAAAAACACCTGGCGAATCTGTTCTTCGTAACGTCCGGGCAGATCGAGCTCTGTCACCAGTTTGCGCAAGTAGACCGGGTTGAGCCCGGCCTCGACACGCTGCCGATCGGTTTCGTCTTCGGCGCTGATCCTGGCCTGCATGAACGACAGGCGCCACCACATGGCTTGATCGATGTTGTTCAGGGCCAGTTGTTCGAGGGCGAGATCGCTGCGCTTGTCGCTCGCGGTCAGGACATTGCGTTGCGGCGTGCCAGACGCGGCGCCTTCCATCACGGTTTTTTGCCAGGTCGTCGAATCGGGCAGATTGAGGCTCACGCTCACGCTTTGTTTGAGTGCGAAGTCCGTGCGCAAGCGGGCATCGATGCGTTTTTCGGCGAAGGCCTGACGCGACGGCAACTCCCGTTCGAGCAACGCATTGGCGCGATGCATGGCGCCGAGGTAGTGGCTGATCAGCGCTTTGAGCTTGGTACGGTGCGCCGCGTCGAGGTTGTCGAGCCACTCGGGCAGGGTGCCGGCCAGCGCAGCGCTGCGGTCTTGCGCCTGACGTTCGGCAACTGCCCGTTCGCGGGCCTGCGCGATCGGCACCGTCAGGCGTGGCAAGTGTTGTTCGCGCAGCTTTTCCATCTCGGCCTGGCGCTCGCCGGCACGGCCGGGCAGCGGGTTGTCGCGCAGGATCTGTGCGGCCTGTTGTTCGCATTGATAGAGCTGCTGATCGAGTGACCAGGCGAGCGGGTCATCGGTCAGTGGTGTCAGGTGCAGGGTCAGCCCGCCGTCATGGGGCGAGCGTTTGAACACGTTCTGCTCCAGTGCCGCACGCGAAGCAAAACGTTGCAGGCCGCCGAACTCGCCGGGCCAGTAAAGCAGCAGGCTGTCGGTGGAACCGGGGGCCAGCGCTGCCGGGGGGGCGATGATCAGTACACCTGGCAGCTCCTCGACGGCGCTGATGTTGTCATCTGAAGTGGCCAACGATATGCAGGCGATGACCCCCTCCGTTGGCGGCAGGTGGTGTCCCGGTGCGTCCAGCATTGCGATGACTCGCCGATATTCGGCGACGGACAGTTGCTCCAGCGTCCGTTGCAGTTCGACCTCCGCGCGCAGCCCTGCGATACGCGCCTGCAGCAGGGCCTGGTAATGCTCGTTCGAGCGGCGGCGTAATTCGAGCAGGGTCAGCGCAGTGGGGCTGTCGAGCAGGGCCGATGCGGCGTCATGGCTGGCCTGCTGAGCCTCGCTCAAGGCGTCGAGTCGTTGTGCCAGTTGTTGACGCTGCGGACTGTTCGGCTCGGCGTCGCCAAACAAGCGGTCAAGCGCACGCTGTTCAAGCGCCAGCGTCTGCCGGCGCAGATCCAGGGGAATGTCGGCCACCAGCAAGCCGAAGGGCGCAACTTCATCGATGCTTGGTCCGGCGCTCTCCGGCTGGGCGGGCGTGATGGGGAAAAACCTGTCGAGTGCGATCCCGTTGTCGCCAGTGACGGGCGAACCCGACAGCAGTGGTTCAACGCCGCGCTTGAGCGGATCACTACCGAATTCGATGAAGTCCAGCGAGGAGACTTGCAGTCGCTCCGGTTGCTGATCCGTCAGCCAGCGCTCAAGGTCGGCTTGTTTTTCGAAGCGGAGCAACGGTTGTGGGTGCGCGGGCAGGTAAAGCAGCAGCGTTTCCTCCAGTTGAAGCAGCAACGTGCCGTACAGGCGCAGCCGGCTTTTATCGACACGATTGAGTACCGGTTGCGCGACCCGCAGATCCGCCGCGACCTGGCTCGACGGGATGAGAAGCGGCTCAAGCCTGTGGCGTTGTGAGGTGTCGAGCCTGCCTTCGGCAGCCGCCCATTGAAGTGCAGCCTCGAAATGCTGGTGATAGAGGCTCAGGGCGTGCTCACGCCGCGACTGCGCAGTGCCGGGCGCGCGGGCACTCCACCAGGCGCTTTCGGGTTGCCCGGGATGCCGGGCCATGAGGTCCACCCATTGCTGGTGACAGTCGTTCAGACGAGCCGTGGCCAACAGGTGCAGATGTTGATCGACGTTGGGCTGTAGCCGCTGATCAAGGCCGAAGTCGGCGGTTACAAGGGGAGGCGAATGGGTCATGCGACAGGGCTCCAGAAGGCATGCGGTCCGGGTAATTCCGGTTTTCATGCCTATTAGAGGCACGCTGTCACGAGCCCATGCGGTACATGGTTATCGCTGGGTAATGGTTTTGTTGCTGAGGATGTACAGACCGTTACGGCCTGATTCGTTGTCGGAGAATGACCGCTCGGCAAACTTCATCAAACTGTCACGCAACTGTGGCAGCGCGCTTGAACAAACTTCATCAGACTCGCGCTCTACTGGGGTTCTGCGTTTCGGTGTTTCTTCATGCGTTTTATTTTTTTCTGTTGGCCGCGCTGTTGTTCGGCCTGCCGTCGATGGCGGCTTCGCGTTGTGACGTCAATGTACCGACTGAACGGGTCGATCTGGCCCAGGTGAGCCTGGCGTACCAGAGCATCGGCCGTGCTTCGGATCCGGCGCTGTTGCTGGTCATGGGTTTGGGCGGCCAGTTGATTCACTGGCCGGACGAGGTGGTGGTTGCGCTCTGTCAGCAGGGTTTTCGGGTGATCCGTTATGACAACCGCGATGTCGGTCTGTCGACCTGGCGGCAGGCCCCGGCCGACGCCAACCTGACCTTTGAAGTGCTGCGCTACAAGCTCGGATTGCCGGTGTCGGCGCCGTACTCGCTGAGCGACATGGCCGACGACGCGCTGGGTTTGATGGACGCGCTGCACATCGAGCAGTTTCACGTCCTGGGTGCCAGTATGGGCGGGATGATCGCTCAGCACCTGGCGGCAATGGCGCCACAACGGGTGGAAAGCCTGACACTGATCATGACCAGTTCCGGCGCCGAAGGTTTGCCGGCACCGAGTGCGGCGCTGGTGCAACTGCTGGCGCGGCGTGGCGCGCCGAATCGCGAAGTGGCGCTGGAACAGCAGGCCGATCTGCTGGCAGCGCTTGGCAGCCCGGCCGTCGCGGATGACCGGCAGGCGTTGCTGCATCAGGCAGCGGTGGCCTACGACCGGGCGTTCAACCCGGAAGGCGTGAAGCGCCAGATCATGGCGATCCTCGCCGAACCGAGCCGGGTGACGTTGCTCAATCAACTGCGGGTGCCGACCCTGGTGGTGCACGGCACGGCGGATCCGCTGTTGCCGGTGATGCACGGCGTGCATCTGGCGGCGCATATTCGTGGCAGTCAGTTGAAGCTGATTCCGGGGCTGGCCCATCGTTTTCAGGAAGCGTTCAAGGCACCGTTGCTGGCGGCGGTGTTGCCGTATTTGCAAGCGCATCGTGAAGACACTTCGCACTGGGCGCAGATCGAACCGGCGGCGAGCGGCAACCTGCTGTAGCTGAGGTTTTAAGGGTGTTGATTCGGGCCTCTTCGCGAGCAAGCCCGCACACAAATTGGCAGGCATTCTCTGTAGGAACTGCCGAAGGCTGCGATCTTTTTGCTTTTTGAAGATCAAAAGATCGCAG
>NZ_JABULD010000535.1:0-12590 GCF_014060985.1 Pseudomonas sp. MD195_PC81_125 | reverse complement strand
CAAATGTGGGAGCGAGCTTGCTCGCGAATGGGCGCAACTCGGTCTCAGGGTTTTAACGCTTTCTTCGGGTAGATGTCATACCGACTGGATTTGCCATCCAGCGCATGGCTCGGCTTCGGCCCCTCGATGCACGGCGCCTTGCGCGGGCGCTTGACCACCACCCTATGTGTCGCCAGGGCCAGCGCCGCTTCGAGCAACGCCGGCGCATCCGGATCATCACCGACCAGCGGCCGGAACAGGCGCATCTCTTTCTTCACCAACGCGGTTTTCTCGCGGTGCGGAAACATCGGGTCGAGGTAGATCACCTGCGGCGGCTCGCCTTGCCAATTGCGCATCACTTCGATGGAGTTGCCCTTGAGCAGCTTCATCCGCGCGACAATCGGCGCCACGTCGAAATCTTCCGCCGCCCGCGCCAGACCATCCTCCAGCAACGCCCCGATCAGCGGCTGGCGCTCGATCAGGCTCATCTCGCAGCCCAGACTGGCCAGCACGAACGCGTCCTTGCCCAGCCCCGCCGTGGCGTCCAGCACCCGTGGGCGCACGCCTTGAGCGATGCCGACCGCCTTGGCGATCATCTGCCCGCTGCCGCCGCCGTACAGACGCCGGTGCGCCGCGCCCCCCTCGACAAAGTCCACCCGCACCGGTCCCGGCGCATCCGGGCCGAGCTGCTGCAGCTGCAAACCCTGCTCGCCGACCTGCAAGGCGAACTCGCCGTCGTCCACCTGCAGCGGCAGGCCCAGGCGCTCCGCCCATTGCTCGGCTTGCGCTTCAAACGTCGGGCCGAGGGCCTGGACATGGATGCGGCAGGCCGCGGGTTGCTCAATCATGAAAACACGCTCAAAAAAAGTTAAGGATCGGCAAAAAGTGGCCGATAAACCAATCAACGCGCATTTTGCCAGAGCTGAGCGTCAACCGAAAAAAAATGTCAAGCATTCTTCCCACATCGATTGGCTACATTTCGCCCAAGGGCGACTTCAGCCGTCATAACACTCAAGCATTGGGCGGCGTCAGTCACCTGTGGCAGGATTTCTTTGCCCAGGCCCTGGCCGAACAGACGAGTGATGTGGTGCCAGCCTGCGGCACATTCCCGCCGGTTGACCTGAACAGCCCGGAAGAACCGACGCTTGGCAGCGAGCTGCACGCGCACATCGTCGAGCAGCGTCAGTGCGATGTGGTCGAGACCGAAGTGCGTCCGCCGGAGCCGCTGTTCCTGCCGATCGCCGAGTTCGAAACCGATCTGCTGGACAAGCCGTTCCCACCGTTCCCGCCAGAAGAACTCAAGGCTCAGCAGGAGCAGCAAGACTTCGACAGCAGCTGGGTTCGCCCGATCGTGATCACCAACGGTCAGCCTGTGCCAGAGCCGGGTCCGGCGCCGCAGAAGAAGCCGCTGTACCTGCCGATTGCCGAGTTCGATCTCGACCTGCTGCAAAAACCTTATCCGCCGTTCCCGCCGGAAGAAATCGTCGAGCAGCAGAAAGCGCTCGACTTCGATAACGGCTGGGCGCGCCCGATCATCCTGCAGAACCTGCGCCTCGCCGCCTGATCCCTCAGCGACACACGCTCCAACGCCCGACATCGACATGAAAGTGATTGCGATGGGCGGCGTTGTAATCCGGACTCAACACCACACTGAACGCCTCACAGGCGCCATCGCGCACCTGGCGCAGAAACTGCGCGTCCTGATTTTGCTTCGGCCAGTCTTTGAGCACACTGACGCTGCGCCCATCCGCCAGCCGAAAACCGCTGATGTCCAGCGCATCGGCACTGGCGTGGCGACTGAGCGCCCCGCTCTCGCGGTTGTAGACATTGCGGCAGGCAAAGCTGCCGAGGTGATCGATACGCGCCACAGACTGGCCGTAAAGCGCTTGCGCGGCAGGTTGCAGGGTATGTCGTTCAAACATCGCGTAAGCCACCGCCAACGGACAACTGGCGAGGAAGCTGCTGCTCAGCGCCACCTCGCCGCCCTGCACGCGCACGGCGCCAATCAGCGGGCACTTGGCGTCGGGACTGTCGGCTTGCGCGGTGACGCGCAGACCCGAGTGGCTCAGAACGTGTGCGCATAACTCGGGGTTATTGCGCAGGCGCATCAGCTTGAAACCGGTCAGCCAGTTCGGCGCGGCCTTCACGTCCAGCGGCGCCCACGGGTTCCACTCGGCCGGCACGTCGACCCAGCCGCGCCAGACGCTGACCACGGCGCCAGCAATCATCAACAGTACCGACAGCGCGATCCAGCGGCCCATGCTCAGCCTTTGAAGAACTGATTGGCCTGAGCGTACGGCATCGATTGCGCAGTGAAGCCGAAGGTGCCGTGCTGCTGGATCTCTTCAGCCGCGCGGTAAAACTCGCCGAACGCTGCCAAAGCCAGCGCCGAACCGGTGCTGATCCTGCGCACACCCATTTCTTCCAGCGCCTGCACGGTCAGTTTCAAACCGCCGGACATCAGCACGTTGACCGGTTTTGGTGCCACCGCGCGCACCACCGCCAGCACTTCTTCGGCGCTGCGCAAACCCGGCGCGTACAGCACGTCGGCGCCCGCTGCGGCAAAGGCCTGCAGGCGGCGGATGGTATCGTCGAGATCGGGATTGCCGTGCAAGTAGTTTTCCGCACGGGCGGTCAGGGTGAAGGGAAATGGCAGCGTGCGCACTGCGGCGACGGCGGCTTCGATGCGCGCCACAGCGTGTTCGAAGCAGTAGATCGGCGCGTCGGCACGGCCCGTGGCGTCCTCGATCGAACCGCCCACCGCGCCCGCCTCGGCGGCACGCAGCAAGCTTTTCGCACACTCGGCCGGGTCATCGGCGAAACCGTTTTCCAGGTCCACCGCCACCGGCAGATCGGTGGCCGCGACAATTGCCCGGACATTGGCCAAGGTCTCATCGAGACTCAGGGCGCCATCGGCCTTGCCTTGGGAAAACGCATAACCGGCACTGGTGGTCGCCAACGCCTTATAGCCCAGACTGGCGAGCATTTTCGCCGAGCCGGCATCCCACGGGTTGGGGATGACGAAAATCCCCGCACCTTCATGCAGGGTCTTGAAGGCCTGGGCTTTGCGGGCTTGTTCTTGAAGGGCGTGGGCGTTCATCGGCAGGCTCCTGGGCAGGGGAAAAATCCGCCTTCAGAGCAAGCCGAGTTGCTCGGCGGCGGGTTCTCTGTATAGCTCAGGCAGGGACGGCAGGCCAGGCAAACGTTGCATCAATTGTGCGTGAAAACGTTGCGCCAGCTTCGCCGCCATCACGTTGTCGGCAGTGTGCAGGAAGATGTACGGCGTGCGGCCCTCTTCAATCCACTCGGCGATTTTCGCCACCCACGGCACGAGAAACGGATCGTTGGCTTCCAGCTCCGGATGGCCAATGAAACGTACCTGCGGAGATTGGGTAAACGCCGCCGGACGGGTCGGCACCCGAGGCTTTTTCGATTGCGCGTGGATCACCGAAGACTCGGTCGACAGGCAACTGAACAGCGCCCGCGGATCGAGGCAGATGCGCTCCACGCCACGCTCAAGCAGCAGACGATTGAGCAGGCGCTCGCTCTCGCCCTTGGCGAAAAACTGTTCGTGACGGACTTCCACTGCCAGTGGCCGGTCCAGCGCGTCGATGAACGCCGTCAGCTCGGGCAATCGATGCGGGGTGAAGCTTTTCGACAGTTGCAGCCACAGCGGCGAAACCCGTTCGCCGAGCGGGCTGAGAAGATTCACGAAGGTTTCGGCGGCGGTCAGCTGATCACGCAGGTCACCGCTGTGGCTGATGTCGCCGGGAAACTTGGCGGTGAAGCGAAAATGTTCGGGCATGGTCTCGGCCCAACGCTGCACGGTGGCCGGCGACGGGCTGGCGTAGAAGGTCGTGTTGCCTTCGACGGCATTGAACACTTGAGCATAGAGACTGAGGAAGTCGGAAGTCTTGGCGTCTTCGGGGTACAGATACTCGCGCCAGGCGTTTTCGCTCCAGGACGGACAACCGAGGTAGTAAGGCAGATCCATCAGATGTACAGGTCGAGGCCCAGCACATCCGCATCCCAATCGACAAAACCGGCGGTGCTCAGGTAGCTGGCCAGGGCCATCGCTACGCTTTTGCTCATGGCGCGGTGATAAATCATGTCTTGCTGACGGGCAGGCAGATTGGCCAGACGTTGTGCGGAGGCTTTGGCAGCGCGGGCGGCCAGTTGCTCTTCAGTCGGGAATTCCAGCTCGCCATCGATATCGTCGACGGACTCATCCAGCGCCACATTGCCTCTGCGAGGCTTGCGCTTGATGGGGTAGGACTGAGAGGAAAGGCCGTCTATACGCATAATTTCATGCTCGGTATCGATGATGGCAATTTAGCGGCACTTGACCGACTTAGCAAACCGCCGAGTGATAACTAGAACACATAAAGCGTAAAAGGTTTAAAGCGCGGGGTTGGAAACTGACGATTGGCAGAATTTGGAATAAGCAGTGGGATTGTGGAGAGCCTTATGTGGTGAGGGGATTCATCCCCGATGGGTCGCGAAGCGGCGCCAAAATCGGCGACTGCTTCGCAGCCGATCGGGGATAAATCCCCTCACCACAGAAGCTACCCCGCTAGAAGTCAGGACTCAGCGAGCCTTTGGAGTAGCGACTTTGTCGCGCAGGTAAACCGGTTGCGCATCATCGGCCGGGATCGACTCGCCGCGCGCCCAGGCAAATCGCGCCAGGGTCAGCAGGTCTTCGGCGTGAGGCAGCATGCTGGCATTCGAGCCGCTCAGGCTGACTGCGATCCGCTCGCCATAGCCCCAACCGGTGCCCGCACCGAACCACTCGCCGCTGGCATCGGCCGGCAGCGCCGCGGCTTCCGGTGGCAGCACCGCTTCGGCACCCACCAGACGCATCTCGCCGGCGGTCTCGCGGTAGCAGCCCCAATACACTTCATCCATACGCGCATCGATGGCCGCCGCGACCTGGCTCACACCGTGTTCGCGATACGCACGCTGTGCCAGCACCGCCAGGTTCGACACCGGCAGCACCGGGCGATCCAGCGCAAAGGCCAGACCTTGCACCACACCAATGGCGATCCGCACACCGGTAAACGCCCCCGGCCCACGACCGAAGGCAATGGCGTCCACCGCTTGCAACGTGGTGCCGGCGTCGGCCAGCAGTTGCTGGATCATCGGCAGCAGCTTCTGCGCGTGCAGACGCGGGATCACCTCGTAATGGCTCGTGACCTTGCCGTCATGCAGCAAGGCAACGGAGCAAGCTTCGGTCGCGGTGTCCAGGGCCAGCAAGGTGCTCATCGATGTTTCCAAAACAGGTGGGAGAAAAAGAGCGTCAGTATAAACAACTACGGCCCGCAAGCGGGCCGTGGATGATGCAGCGGATCGGCTTTTTCAGCTAAGCGCTTCGAGCACCTTGGCGGTGATCGCTTCAACCGAGCCAACGCCCGGGATGTGGCTGTACTTCGGCTTGCCGTTGGCAGCGGAGAGCTTCTGGTAGAAATCCACCAGCGGCTTGGTCTGCGAATGGTAGACCGACAGGCGATGACGCACGGTTTCTTCGGTGTCGTCCTTGCGCTGCACCAGATCGTCGCCGGTAACGTCGTCTTTGCCAGCCACTTTCGGCGGGTTGTAGACGATGTGGTAAACGCGGCCGCTGGCCTCGTGAACGCGACGACCGGCGATACGCTGAACGATTTCTTCGTCTTCAACAGCGATTTCAACCACGGCGTCCAGTTCGACACCGGCAGTCACCAGGGCTTCGGCTTGCGGAATGGTGCGCGGGAAGCCGTCGAACAGGAAGCCATTGACGCAGTCGGGTTGAGCGATGCGATCCTGCACCAGCGCGATGATCAGGTCATCCGACACCAGGCCGCCGGCATCCATGATGCTCTTGGCTTGAACGCCCAGCGGAGTGCCGGCCTTGACCGCAGCACGCAGCATGTCGCCGGTGGAGATTTGCGGAATGCCGAATTTCTCGGTGATGAACTTAGCCTGAGTACCTTTACCGGCCCCGGGAGCTCCCAGCAGAATGACGCGCATCGATGTGCTCCTCAATTTTTTATATAGAAAACAACGGGATTCGCCTCTTTGGGCCAATCTCAAAAAAACGGGTCGTGGCCGCACAAACGGCCAAAGGCTGATCAAGATACACAGCAGGCTGCGCCCACACAAGACGCCAAAAGTCGGAGAAACCGGCGCCCGCCGCGACCTTGCGACGCGGTAACCCAAGTCGCAACCCCATCATTAACTGTCGCCTGCCCGCACTTTCTGCCTGTGTACAAAGCGGCACCCGGCCTGTGCACCGGGTGCCTGATAGCACCGCAAAAACCTTAGCCGGTATTGCGCAATCCGGCGGCAATCCCCGCCACAGACACCAGCAGCGCCTGCTCCACCGGGCTGCCCTGCTCGACATTCTGCTGCCGCGAACGAGCCAGCAGCTCGGCCTGCAATAGATGAAGCGGGTCGAGGTAAGTGTTGCGCAAACGGATGAATTCCAAGGTGTCTGGGCTATGTGCCAGCAGTTGCGACTGACCGGTCAGGCCGAGCACCACCGTGCACGCCTGCGACAATAGGTCGCGTAACTGTGCGCCCAACGGCAGCAAGTCCGGCTCGACCAGACGCTGGTCGTACGACAGCGCGATGTCGGCGTCGGCTTTGGCCAGGACCATTTCCAGCATGTCGATACGGGTGCGGAAGAACGGCCACCGTTCACGCATCTGCCCAAGCAGTTCGCCCTCGCCGCGCTCCAGCGCCTTGCTCAATGCAGTTTCCCAGCCGAGCCAGGCCGGCAGCATCAGACGAGTCTGGGTCCAGCCGAAGATCCACGGAATCGCCCGCAGGCTCTCGATCCCACCCGCACGGCGCTTGGCCGGACGGCTGCCGAGGGGCAAGCGTCCCAGCTCCTGCTCCGGTGTCGACTGGCGGAAATACTCGACGAACTGCGGATTCTCCCGCACCACGGCGCGGTACGCGGCGACGCCGTCGGCGGCCAGTTCATCCATCAGGTGCCGCCATTCCGGCGTCGGCGGTGGTGGTGGCAACAGCGTCGCTTCGAGCACCGCGGCCAGATACAGGTTGAGGTTCTGCTCGGCGATGTCCGGCAAGCCGAATTTGAATCGAATCATTTCGCCCTGCTCGGTGGTGCGGAAGCGCCCCGCCACCGACCCCGGCGGCTGCGACAGAATCGCCGCGTGCGCCGGTCCGCCGCCGCGGCCCACGGTGCCACCGCGACCGTGGAACAACAGCAGTTCGACTTGCTGCTCGCGGCAGATCTCCACCAGCCGCTCCTGCGCGCGGTATTGCGCCCAGGCGGCGGCGGTGGTGCCCGCATCCTTGGCCGAGTCGGAGTAACCGATCATCACTTCCTGCGGGCCTTGCAGCCTTGCGCGGTAGCCCGGCAACAGCAACAGACGCTCCATCACCGGCCCGGCGTTGTCGAGGTCGGCGAGGGTTTCGAACAGCGGCACCACGCGCATCGGCCGCAACACGCCGGACTCTTTGAGCAGCAACTGCACTGCCAGCACGTCGGAGGCGGCGCCCGCCATCGAGATCACGTAGGAACCCAAGGACGCGGCCGGTGCGGCGGCGATTTCCTTGCAGGTGGCGAGCACTTCCGCCGTGTCGGCGGACGGTTTGAAATGCGCCGGCAGCAGTGGCCGGCGATTGCTCAATTCGCGAGTGAGGAAGCTGATGCGCTGTTCTTCGTCCCAGTCTTCGTAGCGACCGAGGCCAAGGTAATCGGTGATTTCGGTCATTGCCGAACTGTGCCGCGTCGAATCCTGACGTACATCGAGGCGCACCAGAAACAGGCCGAAGGTCACCGCCCGGCGCAGGCAATCGAGCAACGGCCCGTCGGCAATCACGCCCATGCCGCATTCGTGCAGGGAGTTGAAACACAGTTCCAGCGGATCGAGCAGATCGCGGTTGTTGTGCAACACGTCGGCCGGCGCCGGTGTGCTGGCGGTGAGCGAGGCATGCGCCCAATTGCGCGTGGCACGCAGGCGTTCGCGCAATTGCTTGAGCACCGCACGGTAAGGTTCGACGCTGTCACCGGCCTTGGCCTTGAGCGCATCACTGGCCTGCTGCATCGACAGCTCCGCAGCCAGATGATCGACATCGCGCAGGTACAGGTCGGCAGCCATCCAGCGCGCCAGCAACAGCACTTCGCGGGTAACCGCTGCTGTGACATTCGGGTTGCCGTCACGGTCGCCGCCCATCCATGAAGCAAAGCGGATCGGCGCCGCTTCCAGCGGCAAACGCAGGCCCGTCGCTTCATAAAGCGCCTTGTCGGCCTTGCGCATATGGTTGGGGATCGCCTGCCACAGCGAGTGTTCGATGACCGCAAAACCCCACTTGGCTTCATCGACCGGGGTCGGCCGAGTGCGGCGGATTTCTTCGGTGTGCCAGGCTTCGGCGATCAACCGTTGCAGGGTGTTCTGGATCTGTTCGCGCTCGGCACTGGTCAGGTCGCGGTGATCCTGCGCGGCCAGTTGCGCGGCGATCGCGTCGTACTTCTGGATCAGCGTGCGCCGCGCCACTTCGGTCGGGTGCGCAGTCAGCACCAGTTCGATTTCCAGGCGCGCCAGTTGCAGGGCCAGGGATTCGGCGCTGTGGCCTTCGTTGCGCAGGCGAGCGAGCAGTTCCGGCAGTACGCGGGACTCGAACGGCGCAGGCTGCGACTCTTCGCGGCGATGAATCAGCTGATACTGCTCGGCGATGTTCGCCAGGTTGAGAAACTGGTTGAACGCCCGCGCCACCGGCAGCAGTTCGTCTTCGCTCAACTGATTGAGGCTGGCGCTGAGTTCGGCGTCCATCGAGCCACGCCGGTCGGCCTTGGCGCCCTTGCGGATCTGCTCGATCTTGTCGAGAAATTCCTCGCCGTACTGGTCGCGGATGGTATTGCCTAACAGCTCACCCAACAGGTGAACGTCCTCGCGCAAGCGTGCATCAATATCGGTCATCAGCAGTTCTCCAGCGGTAATCGGGACGGCTCAGAAACGAATGCTTTGCCCAGAGAGTGCCGCTCTACGGCGCTTCTTACAAGCAGACGACGAAGGGACTTTAAACCTTGCGGCTTGAAGCTAGTCTCAACAGTAAGCCGCACAACGGCTTGCCGGCCGCGCCGGACACTCACCCGATCCTGCCATGAGCAGGTACGACATGAGGTCATCATGAAAATCCGTGAACTCGCCCAGCATTGGGAAGAAAACGCCAAGGGTCGCCTGACCGACACTGGCTACACGATTCATCTGGACGTCGAGGCCGCTGCGCGACTGGCGGCGATTGCCGAGATGTACCCCAAACGTCATCCGGAAGAACTGCTCGGCGAACTGATCGGCGCCGCGCTCGAAGAGTTCGAGGCGAGCCTGCCGTATGTGAAAGGTTCGACGGTGGTGGCGACGGATGAAGAAGGTGATCCGCTGTATGAGGACGTCGGGCCGACGCCACGGTTTCTGGCGCTTTCACGCCGGCATTTGCAGGATTTGTCCGCCGCTGCCGGCAAGCAAAAACACTGATCAGACAACACAAAAACCTGTGGGAGCGGGCTTGCCCGCGATGGCGTCAGTTCAGTCACATCAGTGTTGAATTTGATGGCCTCATCGCTGGCAAGCCAGCTCCCACAGGGATCGTATCCTTCTCCGCTTCTGCACGATTTTTTCCCCGCGCGTACCTCTCCCCGCCTCCAAAGTTCCCGGTTTAGAGCCTTGTCGACTTGGTCAAAAAAACTTTTGGCGATAGGCCATCTTTTCTGAACTTTTGAAAAACGCCTTCGGTCGGAAGCTGTAACCACGCCTGGAACGAGCGTTTCAAAAACGCGCTTTTACACGACGCTTGCGGCTCCTCGACCAGGATGGATTTTCGGTTTTATCAGGAGTTAAACAATGGAGTTGAAGACCATGAAGACCCAAACCTCGTTCTCCCACCTGCGCGGTCTGAAACTGGCTGCTCTGGCCATCGGTACCAGCTTCGTACTGGCCGGTTGCGCCGGTAACCCGCCAACCGAGCAGTACGCCGTGACCCAATCGGCGGTCAACAGTGCGGTCAGCGCCGGTGGTACCGAGTTCGCTGCTGTGGAAATGAAGCAGGCGCAGGACAAGCTCAAGCAAGCCGAAATCGCCATGCACGACAAGAAGTATGAACAGGCTCGCACCCTCGCCGAGCAAGCCGAATGGGACGCTCGCGTAGCAGAACGCAAGGCTCAGGCTGCCAAGGCCGAACAGGCTGTGAAGGATTCCCAGAAAGGTGTTCAGGAACTGCGTCAGGAAAGTCAGCGCACCGTGCAGTAAGCGCGCATCCCGAATCGCAAAGCTGAAACTTTTATCGATAGAAAGGACGACAAATTATGCGTAAGCAACTGATGATCCCCGCTCTTCTGGCCGCAAGCGTTGCCCTGGCTGCCTGCTCCACCCCGCCTAACCCGAACCTGGAACAGGCGCGTACCAACTACGCCGGCCTGCAGGCCAACCCACAGGCAAGCAAAGTCGCGGCCCTGGAAACCAAAGACGCCAGCGACTACCTGGACAAGGCCGACAAGGCTTACCTGGACAAGGAAGACGCGGCCAAGGTTGACCAACTGGCCTACCTGACCAACCAGCGCGTGGAAGTGGCCAAGCAGACCATTGCCCTGCGCACCGCTGAAAGCAACCTGAAGAACGCTGCCGCGCAACGTGCCCAGGCCCGCCTGGACGCTCGCGATCAGCAGATCAAACAACTGCAGCAGAGCCTGAACGCCAAGCAGACCGATCGCGGTACGCTGGTGACTTTCGGTGACGTGCTGTTCGCCACCAACAAGGCTGATCTGAAGTCCAGCGGTCTGGTGAACATCAACAAACTGGCGCAGTTCCTCCAGGAAAATCCGGATCGTAAAGTGATCGTCGAGGGTTACACCGACAGCACCGGCTCGGCTTCGTACAACCAGTCGCTGTCCGAGCGTCGCGCGACTTCGGTTCAAGTCGCGCTGATCAAGATGGGCGTAGATCCTTCGCGTATCGTGGTTCAGGGTTATGGCAAGGAATACCCGGTTGCCGACAACGGCAGCGTTTCCGGTCGTGCGATGAACCGTCGTGTGGAAGTGACCATTTCCAACGACAACCAGCCAGTGATGCCACGTTCGGCGGTCAGCTCGAACTAAGCAACACGCGCTAACGCAAAAGCCCCGCCTGAGTGATCAGGCGGGGCTTTTTTCAAGATCAAAAAGATTGCAGCCTTCGGCAGCTCCTACAGGGATCGTGTTCCAATGCAGGAGCTGCCGAAGGCTGCGATCTTTTTGCTTTTATGGCTCGAGTTTCTGCGGGGTTTCCTGGCCCATGCAGCGCACGGCTTTTTTTCTGCGCATTGATCAGCACCCCGGTCAGGCCTTTCTGCTCGGTGTCGAACAGCACCAGCACGCCGTCGATGCACTGCGCCACCTGCGGCGCCGGGTCCAGCGAGACTTTGTAGTCTTCGCCCGGCACGGTCTTGAGCATGGTGAATTCGTTGAGCAGCAGCGCATCCTCGGGTTTGGCGAAGTGCAGGTAGCCGTAATACCACAGCGCCCCAACGGTGCCGAGGATGCTGCAGATACCGGTGATGATCAGCGGGATGGCGTTACGTTCTTCAGTCATTGCGGACTCTCATCTTCAGAATTCGGGGGTTGCGGATAATTGGGGATCTCGCCGAGGCGGCGCAGGCCGTTGAAGTGCTCGGGATCTTCCAGATAACGCAGCATCACTTGGCGCCAGACCGGGTCGCCGAAGGTCTGTACGTGGCCGCCGCGGGTCAACTGCAACACCCGTGGTGGCGGCGCTGCCTGATACAGGCGGATGGCGTTGGACATTGGCACCAGTGGGTCGTCGATGCTGTGAAAGATCAGTTTCGGCACGCCGTTAAGCTGCGGCATCGAGTTGATCGCGCTGTCGCCGTCCGGCACCAGCCACGACAACGGCACTTGAAACGGCCAGGTCAGCCACGACGTGCTGAGGGCGTACTGACCGACGCTGCGGTAACTGGCGGGTACACCGTCGAGCACGAAGGCTTTCAGCTGTTTCTGCCGCTCGGGGTGCTGCACCAGCCAATGCACGGCCATTGAGCCGCCGAGGCTCTGGCCGAGGAGGATCAGCGGCTTGCCTTTGACCTCTGGCGCCTGATCCAGCCAGGCGAACGCGGCGTCGATGTCCTGATAGATCGCCGGCAGACTCGGCTCGCCCTCGGACAAGCCATACCCGCGATAGTCCACCAGCAGCACCTGATAGCCGTTTTTCGGCAACCACCAACTGCCACCCAGGTGCATCGGCAGATTGCCGCCGTTGCCGTGCAGGTGCAGGACTGTGCCTTTGACCTCGACACCGGGCTTGGCCGGCAGCCACCAGGCGTTGAGCTTGAGGCCGTCGGCCGTGACCAGTGTGACGGTGCGGTATTCGAGCCTGGCTTTTTCCGGGGTGAAGATCTGGCCCGGTTCGGGGTAAAACAACAGCGAACTGCAACCGCCGAGGGTCAGGAGCAGGCAAAGGATGCCGAGGATTCTCATCCGGTGAAACCTCGCAGGATTCGGGTTGAAAACAATAATTGTGTCAACAAATAACCCTGTGGGAGCTGGCTTGCCAGCGATAGCGGTGGGTCAGCCAACATCAATATTGACTGTCAGACTGCAATCGCTGGCAAGCCAGCTC
>NZ_JABULD010000306.1:0-5039 GCF_014060985.1 Pseudomonas sp. MD195_PC81_125 | reverse complement strand
CTGCTCGCGAAGACGATATGTCAGTCGATATTAGGGCGACTGATACATCGCTTTCGCGAGCAGGCTCGCTCCCACATAGGATTTTAGAGTCACCTTAAAATCCCGATTGACTGTTAATCATATGATGATTAGCGTGAACACCCATCGCCAAGCGCTTTGAGGTCTTCATGTCCAGCAGCTTTCATGCATCAACAGTCGATTGGCTGGGCAGCTGGATTGCCGCTGGCCAGGTGAAACCGGGGCAGACGATCAAGGTCGAGGCCGATCTGGGCGAGCAGCTCGGCGTCAGCCGCACCGTGATTCGCGAGGCGATCAAGACGCTGGTCGCCAAAGGCATGCTTGAGGTCGGACCGAAAGTCGGCACCCGCGTGTTACCGGTGCGGCGCTGGAACCTGTTTGATCCGCAAGTCGTCGGTTGGCTATCGCGCAATGGCTTGCCGGAAAATTTCGTCGATGACCTGCTCGACCTACGCCGTACCATCGAACCGATGGCCGTGCGCTGGGCCTGCGAGCGCGCCAGCCTGGAGCAAATTCACGCGGTGCAACTGGCCTACAACGCGCTGGAGCGGGCGGTCGACAGCGGCATCGATTACAACCGTGCCGACCAGGTGTTCCACGAGTGCATTCTGGCAGCCAGCCATAACCAGTTCATTGAGCAAATGGTCCCGGCCCTCGGCGCCTTGCTCGCGGTGTCGTTTGAAGTCTCCGCCGCTGACCCTGATGAACTGCGTCGCACCTTGCCGATCCACAAGGACATGGCTGACGCCATCGCCGCCCGCGATGCGGCGCGCGGGGTGTGGGCCTGCATGACCCTGATCGACAATGCCGACCTGGCAATCAAGCGCTTTTACCCGCAGGTGATGGCCGACAAAAAAAGCCAGCTGACAACACAAATCCCCACCATAAAAACCACAAGAACCAAGGAGTTGCCATGAGCTGGACCGCCGTAACCCAACACCGCGCCAGACTCGGAGAAGGCCCGTTCTGGGACGCCCCCACCCAGGCGCTGTACTGGGTCGATATCGCCGGCCAGCAGGCGCTGCGGCTGATCGGCAACAACGTGCAGATTTGGCAGATGCCTGAGCACGTTTCGGCGTTTATCCCTTGCGCCAGCGGCGACGCGTTGGTGACCCTGAGCAGCGGCGTGTACCGTCTGGACCTCGATTCCCCGGGCCTTGAGCCACGCCTGACGCTGTTCTGCATCGCCGATCCGCAACCGGGCAATCGGCCCAATGAAGCGCGCTGCGATGGTCAGGGGCGATTGTGGCTGGGCACCATGCAGAACAACATCGGCGCCAACGGCGAAGACCTGCCGGTCGAGCGTCGTTCCGGTGGCCTGTTCCGCATTGATCCCGACCAGCGCGTCACACCGTTGCTGCGTGGCTTGGGGATTCCCAACACCTTGCTGTGGAGCGACGACGGCACCACGCTGCTGTTCGGCGACAGCCTCGACGGGGTGCTCAATCGCTATTTCATTCACACCGACGGCAATCTTGATGTCGCCAACCGCTGGTACGGTCCGGACCAGAACGGCGGCCCGGACGGTTCGGCAATGGACGCCGAAGGCTACGTGTGGAATGCCCGTTGGGACGGCAGCTGCCTGCTGCGTCTGACACCCGAAGGGCAAATCGACCGAAAAATCGATTTGCCCGTCAGCCGCCCGACCAGTTGCGTATTCGGCGGCGAAGACCTGAAAACCCTGTACATCACCAGCGCCCAGAGTCCGCATAACCATCCACTGGATGGTGCGCTATTGTCGATGCGGGTCGATGTGCCGGGCAAACTCTGCACGCGGTTTGCAGGTTGAATCCCAAAATATGGGATGCAAAATTATATATTGAGATTATTCGGTGGTCGGGTTTATAGTCGGCTCCAGCAGTAACACGCACTCACACTTAAAAAGAACAAAACAGGTGAAGTGATGCAGCGAATCTCTATCGCACTCCCCAACGGAGTCAGCGTCTCGCAACGGCCCGGCGTCGCTCGCCGCGCCTGCCTGTTTCGTTTCCACAGTCTTCCAGACCGGACATCGGCAGATGCCCGGTTTTTTTGTGCTGACGAACAGGAGTCCTGATCCATGGCTGAACCTCTTTCCTTGCCGCCGGTGCCTGCGCCGCCGAAGGGTGAGCGTCTGAAAGACAAAGTGGTGCTGCTGACCGGCGCGGCCCAAGGCATCGGCGAAGCCATCGTCGCCACCTTCGCCTCACATCAGGCCAGGCTGGTGATCAGCGATATTCAAGCAGAGAAGGTCGAGAAGGTTGCCGCGCACTGGCGCGAGCAGGGCGCTGACGTGCAGGCGATCAAGGCCGACGTCTCGCGCCAGCAAGACCTGCATGCCATGGCCAGACTGGCGTTTGAGCGGCACGGGCGCATCGACGTGCTGGTCAACTGCGCCGGGGTCAACGTGTTCCGCGACCCGCTGCAAATGACCGAAGAAGACTGGCGTCGTTGCTTCGCCATCGATCTGGACGGCGCCTGGTACGGTTGCAAAGCCGTGCTGCCGCAGATGATCGAGCAGGGTGTCGGCAGCATCATCAACATCGCCTCGACCCATTCCAGCCACATCATTCCCGGCTGCTTCCCGTATCCAGTGGCCAAGCACGGCCTGCTTGGGCTGACCCGGGCGCTGGGTATCGAATATGCGGCGAAGGGCGTTCGGGTCAACGCCATCGCCCCGGGGTACATCGAGACGCAACTCAACGTCGATTACTGGAACGGTTTTGCCGATCCGCACGCCGAGCGTCAGCGCGCATTCGATCTGCACCCGCCGAAACGTATCGGCCAGCCGATTGAAGTGGCCATGACCGCGGTGTTTCTGGCCAGTGACGAAGCGCCGTTTATCAATGCCTCGTGTATCACCATCGATGGTGGACGCTCGGTGATGTACCACGACTGAATAGCTTGGATTTCAGGCGGTGAACTCCGCGTGAAATCCAATCATCATACGATATGACTATTTTCAACAGGCTTTGCAGCAGTACGTGTCACGCCACCACACCTGTGGCGAGGGAGCTCGCTCCTGCTCGGCTGCGCAGCAGTCGTAAATTCGGGCTGCGCGGTGTGTTTGATTGACCGAGGTAACCGGTTTTAGGGCCGCTTCGCAGCCCAGCGGGAGCAAGCTCCCTCGCCACAAGCTGTTTAATTTGCTCAAGAAAAATAACAAGGAGTCAGCTTATGAAACGTCGTTTCGGGATTCGTACCCTGTGCAGTGCCGCGCTGGCGGTCACCGCGTTCAGTCTGAGCAGTACGCTGCTCGCTGCCGACGCCGTGAAAATCGGTTTTCTGGTCAAGCAGGCTGAAGAGCCATGGTTCCAGACCGAATGGGCCTTCGCCGAAAAAGCCGCCAAGGACAAAGGCTTCGAACTGATCAAGATCGCCGTGCCGGACGGCGAGAAAACCCTCTCGGCCATCGACAGCCTTGCGGCCAACGGCGCCAAAGGCTTCGTGATCTGCCCGCCGGACGTCTCGCTCGGCCCGGCAATCATGGCCAAAGCCAAACTCAATGATCTGAAAGTGATCGCCGTCGACGACCGTTTCGTCGACGCCAGCGGCAAGTTCATGGAAGACGTGCCGTACCTCGGCATGGCCGCGTTTGAAGTCGGCCAGAAGCAGGGCAACGCGATGGTCGCCGAAGCGAAGAAACGCAACTGGGACTGGAAAGACACTTACGCGGTGGTCAACACCTACAACGAGCTCGACACCGGCAAGAAACGCACCGACGGTTCGATGAAGGCGCTCGAAGACGCCGGCCTGCCGAAAGACCACATCCTGACCGCCGCGCTGAAAACCCTCGATGTACCCGGCAGCATGGACGCCACCAACTCGGCGCTGGTCAAGCTGCCCAGCGCAGCGAAGAACCTGATCATCGGCGGCATGAACGACAACACCGTGCTCGGCGGCGTCCGCGCCACCGAAGCCGCCGGGTTCGCTGCGGCCAACGTGATTGGTATCGGCATCAATGGCACCGACGCCATCGGCGAGCTGAAAAAGCCCAATAGCGGTTTCTTCGGTTCGATGCTGCCAAGCCCGCACATCGAAGGCTACAAGACCGCCGAGATGATGTACGAGTGGGTCACTACCGGCAAAGAACCGCCGAAGTACACGGCGATGGATGACGTCACCCTGATCACCCGCGAGAACTTCAAGCAAGAGCTGGAAAAAATCGGCCTGTGGAACTGAGGGCTGCTCGATCGGTGTGAAGAGGTGACTCAGATGCACGCGCAAGTACAGACACATGTAAACAGCAGCGGCGGCAGCCTGCGCTTCAACGGGATCGGCAAGACTTTTCCCGGGGTCAAGGCGCTGGACGCCATCAGCTTCGTCGCCCACCCGGGGCAGGTGCACGCCTTGATGGGCGAGAACGGCGCCGGCAAATCGACCCTGCTGAAAATTCTCGGCGGCGCTACATCCCGAGCAGCGGCGAGTTGCAGATCGGCGAGCAGACCATGGCGTTCAAGTCGACCGCCGACAGCATCGGCAGTGGCGTCGCGGTGATTCACCAGGAGCTGCATCTGGTGCCGGAAATGAGCGTGGCCGAGAACCTGTTTCTCGGTCATCTGCCGGCCAGGCTCGGCCTGATCAATCGTGGCGTCCTGCGCCAGAATGCCCTGGCCTGCCTCAAGGGCCTTGCCGATGAGATCGACCCGCAGACCAAGGTCGGGCGCCTGTCGCTCGGCCAGCGGCAACTGGTGGAAATCGCCAAGGCGCTGTCCCGTGGCGCGCATGTGATCGCCTTCGATGAGCCGACCAGCAGCCTCTCGGCGCGCGAAATCGACCGTTTGATGGCGATCATCAGCCGCCTGCGCGATGAGGGCAAAGTGGTGCTCTACGTCTCGCATCGAATGGAAGAGGTGTTCCGCATTTGCGACGCGGTGACGGTGTTCAAGGATGGCCGTTACGTGCGCACCTTCGATGACATGAGCCAGTTGACCCACGATCAGCTGGTGACCTGCATGGTCGGCCGCGACATTCAGGATATCTACGATTACCGCAGTCGCCCACGCGGCGCGGTGGCGTTGAAGGTCGACGGTTTGCTCTGG
>NZ_JABULD010000250.1:0-2465 GCF_014060985.1 Pseudomonas sp. MD195_PC81_125 | reverse complement strand
ACAGGATTTGTGGGCAAGCCGTTCACCTCACCCCGCGGTGACGACCGCGGAAGTAGTTGATCAGGCCTTGGGTGGAAGCATCGTCAGCAACGGTTTCATCGCTGCCGACCAGACGGTTGTAAACGCCTTTGCCCAATTCCTTGCCCAGTTCCACGCCCCACTGGTCGAAGGCGTTGATGCCCCAGACCACGCTCTGCACGAACACTTTGTGCTCGTACATGGCGACCAGCGCGCCAAGACGACGCGGACTGATGCGCTCGACCACAAGGGTGTTGCTCGGGCGGTTGCCCGGAATCACCTTGTGCGGCGCGAGTTTGCGCACTTGCTCTTCGCTCATGCCTTTTTCGCGCAGTTCGGCCTCGGCTTCCGACAGGGTTTTGCCGAGCATCAGCGCCTGGCTCTGCGACAGGCAGTTGGCGTACAGCCACTGATGGTGATCGGAGACCGGGTTGAAGCTGACGATCGGCACGATGAAGTCGGCCGGGATCAGTTGGGTGCCCTGGTGCAGCAACTGGTGGTACGCGTGTTGACCGTTACAGCCGACGCCGCCCCAGATCACCGGGCCGGTATCGGTCGACACCGAGGTGCCGTCCTGACGCACGCTCTTGCCGTTGGATTCCATGTCCAACTGTTGCAAGTGCTTGGTGATGTTGCGCAGGTAGTGGTCGTACGGCAGGATCGCGTGGCTTTGCGCGCCCCAGAAGTTGCCGTACCACACGCCGAGCAAGGCCAGCAGCACCGGCATGTTCTGTTCGAACGGTGCGCTCTGGAAATGCTGGTCCATGGTGAAGGCACCGGACAGCAGCTCCTTGAAATTGGACATGCCGATGGCCAGGGCAATCGGCAGACCGATGGCCGACCACAGCGAGTAACGACCGCCGACCCAGTCCCACATCGGGAAGATGTTTTCTTCGCGGATGCCGAACGCGACGGCCGCCGCGTTGTTGCTCGATACCGCGATGAAGTGGCGATACAGCTCGGCTTCCGAACCACCCTGCGCCAGATACCAGGCGCGTGCGGCCTGAGCGTTTTTCAGGGTCTCGAGGGTGTTGAAAGATTTCGACGAAACGATGAACAGTGTGGTTTCGGCGCGCAGCTTCTGCGTCAGCTCGTGGAACTCACTGCCGTCGATGTTCGCCAGGTAATGGCAGCGCACGCCTTTCTGCGCATAGGACAGCAACGCTTCGGAAACCAGCTCAGGGCCGAGGAACGAGCCACCGATGCCGATGTTGACCACGTCAGTGATCGGCTTCTCGGTGTAACCACGCCACAGACCGTCGTGGATGCGGCCAACCAGATCGGTGATCTGGTTCAGCACCTTGTGCACTTCCGGCATCACGTTGACGCCATTGACCGACAGCTTGTCGCCCACCGGGCGGCGCAGGGCGGTATGCAGCGCCGGGCGGCCTTCGGAGGCGTTGACGATTTCGCCGTCGAACAGCGCTTTGATCGCGCCTTTCAGATCGACTTCATTGGCCAGGCCCACCAGCAGGTTGCGGGTCTCGGCGTTGATCAGGTTCTTCGAATAATCGAGAAACAGGCCGCAGCTGCTGAGCGTGAATTGATTGAAGCGCTGCGGATCGGCGTTGAAGGCCTCGCGCATGCTGAAATCCTGCATGGCTTGGCGGTGATCTTTCAACGCCTGCCAGGCAGGCAGAGCGGTAACGTCATGAGGAGTGCGGTAGTACGCCATCGCTGCGGTTTTCCTTTTTACTTGAACGGCCTTTTGAACACAGAACAGACCGATACGCCCTGGTTGGGCGAGGGTCAAATGCGTCGACACGATTTTTCAACGCAGGGCGAATACAGTAAACCTCGCGCTGCGATCTGTCTTGACTTCTTCTGACCTGTTCCCTGTACTTTTTTAACATCAATACCGGGAACGGGCCGACCAACGGAAGGGGAGTGGCGCGTCGAAGCGGCTCAGGCGAGCTGAACCGGAATCGCGTTGCTGGTGTGGCTCAGCTCATTGCCCGGCGCCATGTACAGCATGCGCGGTTTGAAATTGACCAGTTCCGCTTCGCTGTAATGGGCGTAGGCGCAAATGATCACGCGGTCGCCGACTTTGGCTTTATGCGCGGCTGCGCCGTTCACCGAAATCATCCGCGAACCTTCTTCGCCACGAATCGCGTAGGTGGTGAAGCGCTCGCCATTGTCGACGTTGTAAATCTGGATCTGCTCGTATTCACGGATGCCGGACAAGTCCAGCCACTCGCCATCAATGGCGCAGGAACCTTCGTAATCGAGTACCGCATGAGTGACTTCGGCGCGGTGCAGCTTGGCCTTGAGCATGATGGCTTGCATGAGGGATTTCCCGGGTTGGAAACGAACGGCGGGCAGTGTGCCCGAAGGCTTTGGGGGCGGCAATATGGTCTGTGTGGACACCAGAAACCAATGTGGGAGCGAGCCTGCTCGCGAAAGCGTCGGAACAGTCGACATCGTTGTCAACTGACAGATCGCATTCG
>NZ_JABULD010000323.1:0-5093 GCF_014060985.1 Pseudomonas sp. MD195_PC81_125 | reverse complement strand
CACAGGGTTTTGCGCAGGACCTGTGGGAGCTGGCTTGCCAGCGATGACGGTAGTCCGGTCACCGCTGAAGCTTAAGTGAAATAGATCAGCCCGGATCACGGAAGCCCGGGTGGAAATCCTTCGGCACCGCCACGCTGACGCTGTCGCGAGTGGCGATGTCGATGCCTTCGCTGGCGACTTCGGCGAGGAAATCGATCTGCTCCGGGGTGATCACGTACGGCGGCAGGAAATACACCACGCTGCCCAGCGGCCGCAGCAGCGCGCCACGCTCCAGCGCATGCTGGAACACCTTCAGGCCGCGACGTTCCTGCCAAGGGTAGGCCTCTTTGCTGGCTTTATCCTTGACCATCTCGATGGCCAGGACCATGCCGGTCTGCCGCACTTCCGAGACGTTCGGGTGATCAACCAGATGCGCCGTGGCCGAGGCCATGCGCCGGGCCAGCGCCTGGTTGTTCTCGATGACGTTGTCCTGCTCGAAGATATCCAGCGTCGCCAACGCCGCCGCACAGGCCAGCGGGTTGCCGGTGTAGCTGTGCGAGTGGAGGAAGGCGCGCAGGGTCGGGTAGTCGTCGTAGAACGCGCTGTAGACCTCGTCGGTGGTCAGGCACGCCGCCAGTGGCAGGTAGCCACCGGTCAGGGCCTTGGACAGGCAGAGGAAGTCCGGACGGATGCCGGCCTGTTCACAGGCGAACATGGTGCCGGTGCGGCCGAAGCCGACGGCGATTTCGTCGTGAATCAGGTGCACGCCGTAGCGGTCGCAGGCCTCGCGCAGCAGCTTGAGGTACACCGGGTGATACATGCGCATGCCGCCGGCGCCTTGAATCAACGGTTCGACGATAACTGCCGCCACGCTGGCATGATGCTCTGCCAATGTCTGTTCCATGGCGGCGAACAGATTGCGCGAATGTTCTTCCCAGCTCATGCCTTCGGGGCGCAGGTAGCAATCCGGGCTTGGCACCTTGAGGGTGTCCATCAGCAGCGCTTTGTAGGTTTCGGTAAACAGCGGCACGTCACCGACCGCCATCGCCGCCATGGTTTCGCCGTGGTAGCTGTTGGTCAGGGTGACGAAGCGCTTCTTGTTCGGCTGACCACGGTTGAGCCAGTAGTGAAAGCTCATTTTCAGCGCGACTTCGATGCAGGACGAACCGTTATCGGCGTAGAACACCCGGTTCAGGCCCTCGGGCGTCATCTTGACCAGGCGCTCGGACAGCTCGATCACCGGTTGATGGCTGAAACCGGCGAGAATCACGTGTTCCAGCTGATCGACCTGATCCTTGATGCGCTGGTTGATGCGCGGGTTGGCGTGGCCGAACACGTTGACCCACCAGGAGCTGACGGCGTCGAGGTAGCGCTTGCCTTCGAAGTCTTCGAGCCAGACGCCTTCACCGCGCTTGATCGGGATCAGCGGCAGCTGTTCGTGGTCTTTCATCTGGGTACAGGGATGCCACAACACCGCGAGGTCGCGTTGCATCCACTGATTATTCAGGCCCATTTACAGTCTCCTCGAGGCGGCTCGCGTCAGGCGCGGGCAAACAATCGCGCAAGCCTATGCAATGCATCGCGTCGGAACAACCCATTGTGTCGATTGAGCTACTTTGTATGGGCCGATAGACGTCGCTGGCGGCGTTTTGATGGCTGACGTATTCTTCGCGGTTCTTTGGGTCGTCTGACCCGCAAAAACTGCTTTTTCCTACGTGTATTTCCGGAGTTCGCTGAATGTCTGTCGGTTGGCTGCGCGCCTGTGCGCTGGTGATGTTGGGGCTGTTCAGCGTTACGGCGCTGGCCAAGGATAAAACCGCAATCGTGATCGGCGGCGGCCTGTCGGGCCTGACCGCGGCTTACGAGCTGCAAAACAAGGGCTGGCAGGTCACCCTGCTGGAAGCCAAACCGAGCCTGGGCGGTCGCTCGGGCATGGCCACCAGCGAGTGGATCGGCAACGACAAGACCCAGCCGGTGCTGAACAAGTACGTCTCGACCTTCAAACTGAGCACCACGCCAGCCCCGGAATTCGTGCGTACCCCGGGTTATCTGATCGACGGCGAGTATTTCTCCGCTGCCGATCTGGCAACCAAGCAACCGGCCACCGCCGATGCCTTGAAGCGCTACCAGAAAACCCTCGACGACCTGGCGCGCTCGATCGACGACCCGCAGAACCCGGCCGCGACCAGCACCCTGCATGCGCTGGATCAGATCAACGTGTCGAATTGGCTCGACAAGCAGAACCTGCCGGCCACCGCGCGTCAGTTGATCAACCAGGACATCCGCACCCATTACGACGAGCCTTCGCGTCTGTCGCTGCTGTATTTCGCCCAGCAGAACCGCGTGTATCGCGGCGTCTCTGACCGCGACCTGCGTGCCTCGCGTCTGGTCGGCGGCAGCCAGGTGCTGGCCCAGGCCTTCGTCAAACAGATCAAGACCATCAAGACCAACTCGCCGGTGTCGGCGATCACTCAGGACAAGGACGGCGTGACCGTCAAGGTCGGCAGTGTCGGCTACCAGGCTGATTACGTGGTGCTGGCCGTGCCGCTGCGCGCGCTGAACAAGATTGCGCTGACCCCGGCACTGGACGCCCAGCATCTGGCCGCGATCAAGGGCACCAACTACGGCTGGCGCGACCAGATCATGTTGAAGTTCAAGACGCCGGTGTGGGAAAGCAAGGCGCGCATGTCCGGCGAGATCTACAGCAACGCAGGTTTGGGCATGCTCTGGATCGAACCGGCGCTGAAGGGCGGCGCGAACGTGGTGATCAACCTGTCCGGCGACAACGCTCGCGTGATGCAGGCGTTCGGCGACAAGCAGATGGTCGATCAAGTGCTGATCCGCCTGCACGCGTTTTATCCACAGGCCCGTGGCTCGTTCACCGGTTATGAAATTCGTCGTTACAGCACCGATCCGTCGATGGGCGGCGCTTACCTGGCTTACGGTCCGGGCCAGATCAGCAAGTTCTGGCGCCTGTGGGAGCGTCCGCTGCAACGTGTAGCGTTTGCCGGTGAACACACCGACACCCTGTACCCGGGCACCCTGGAAGGCGCGCTGCGCACTGGTCAGCGTGCGGCCAGTCAGGTTGAAGACCTGGCCGCCGGCAAGTCGTTTGAACCGGCCAAAGTGGTTCCGGCTGCAGCAGCGGCGGGCGCGGGCGGGTGCCGTGGCGGCGAAGAAGGGTAACTTCTTCAGCAACCTGTTTGGCGGTTCGGATGACGAGAAGAAGCCAGAGCCTGCGAAGGCGCCTGAGCCGGCTCCAGCTCCAGCTCCAGCGGCGCCAGCGCCTGCACCGACTCCGGCACCTGCGCCAGCTCCGGTGGAAGCGCCGAAACCAGCGACTCCGGTGAAAGCCGAGCCGGCGAAGAAAGCGCCAGCCAAGCCTGCGGCGAAGAAACCTGCAGCGAAAACCGAGGCGAAAAAAGGCCCCGGCCAAGCCTGCGGCGAAAAAGGCTGAGCCGGCGAAGAAGCCAGCGGCCAAGCCTGCTGCAGTGCCGGCTCCGGCAGCAGGCACGGACAGCAAAGCGCAGTAAGGCTTTGCGGTGAATGAAAAGCGCGGCTCCGGCCGCGCTTTTTTATTGCCTGTGAGAACCTCATCGCGGGCAAGCCCGCTCCCACAGATTTTGCGGTGTAGCGCAGAGTTTGTGTGCGCTATTGTCCACTGTGGGAGCGGGCTTGCCCGCGATGAGGCCTGTTCATACAGCACATCATCAGGATCTTCCACCTGACATCCCGCCACACTTTTCCCGGTTAATCTTTCCTTAACAAGCCACTTACAGACTCTTGATCGTATTTCTCGATATTTCAAAGCAAAATTTTCCGCTTTAATTCGATAGATAACTCGCTAGTCTTGGTTCGCAGTTCTCACAGGATTTGGGCAATGCAGCTACGTAACTCTGCTTCACGCTATGGTTGGGTCAGCATCTTCATGCACTGGGGCGTGGCGCTGGCGGTCTTTGGACTGTTCGCGCTGGGTCTGTGGATGGTGGGGCTGGATTACTACAGCAGCTGGCGCAAAGACGCGCCGGATCTGCACAAGAGCATCGGTCTGGTGCTGCTAGGTGTGATGGTGTTGCGGGTGTTGTGGCGTTTTATCAGCCCACCGCCACCGATGCTGCAAAGCTACAGCCGCATGACCCGCATCGGCGCCAAATTCGGCCACGGGTTTCTGTACGTCGGGCTGTTCGCTGTGATGCTTGCCGGTTACCTGATTTCCACCGCAGACGGTGTCGGGATTCCGGTATTTGGTCTGTTTGAAGTGCCTGCACTGGTTTCCGGGCTACCGGATCAGGCAGATACCGCTGGGGTGATTCATCTCTGGCTGGCGTGGGCGCTGGTAATTTTTTCCGGCCTCCATGCGTTGGCAGCATTGAAGCACCACTTTATCGATCGTGATGCGACCCTGACGCGAATGCTCGGTCGCAAATCCTGAAATTCAACCTCGACTCAAAGGAAAAGAAAGCATGTTGAAAAAGACTCTGGCCGCTCTGGCAATCGGTTCGGCCGTACTGTCCGCGAACGTGATGGCTGCTGATTACACCGTCGACAAGGAAGGCCAGCACGCTTTCGTCGACTTCAAGATCAGCCACTTGGGCTACAGCTACATCACCGGTACGTTCAAGGACATCGACGGCAAGTTCAGCTTTGACGCTGCCAAGCCTGAAGACAGCAAAATCGAATTCAACGTGAAGACCGCCAGCGTGTTCACCAACCACGCCGAGCGCGACAAGCACATCGCCAGCAAAGACTTCCTGGACGTGGGCAAATACGCTGACGCCAAGTTCGTCTCCACCAGCGTCAAATCCACCGGCAAGAACGCCGCTGGCAAAGACACGGCTGACGTGACCGGCGACCTGACCCTGCACGGCGTGACCAAGCCAATCGTGGTCAAGGCCGTGTTCCTGGGCGAAGGCAAGGATCCATGGGGCGGCTACCGTGCCGGCTTCGAAGGTACTACCAGCATCAAGCGTTCTGATTTCGGCAAGATGATGGACCTGGGTCCACAGTCCGACAACGTCGACCTGTACATCTCGTTCGAAGGTGTGAAAGCGAAATAACTTCGCCGCCTTACAAAAAACGCCCCCGGTCGCAAGGCCGGGGGCGTTTTTATAGCC
>NZ_JABULD010000411.1:0-8847 GCF_014060985.1 Pseudomonas sp. MD195_PC81_125 | reverse complement strand
GCAAGCTTTTGATTCAGTTCGCCGATCTGTTCCATTGCGCAAACCTGCACTATTTACGATGCATTTATAGATAAATAATCAATGTGCATCGCATGCGATGCACTAATTGCCAAACTCTAGCTGAGTTTCTGATTACTTGCACGGCGCATTATTGGCTCAGGACAAAACCCAGCTCGAACACCGTCTCACTCGCATCACTGCTCACCCGCACCCGCCCGCCATGCAACTGCATGATCGACTGCACAATCGCCAGCCCCAGCCCACCCGAATCTCCAGGCTGCGCCCGTGAAGGGTCGACGCGATAGAAGCGGTCGAACAGTTTGCCCAGATGTTCTGGCGCAATCACCGGGCCGTGGTTGTGTACCTGCAACCAACACACACCCGCCTCATCACGGCGGCGCAGGCTGATCAGCGTGCCTTCATCGGCGTGGCGCACCGCGTTGGCCAGCAAATTACCCAGGGCGCGTTGCAGCAGTTGCTGGTCGGCCAACAGTTCGCCGTGCAGCTGGTTTTCCAGGCGCAACTGGCGATCATCGGCCAAGGCTTCGAAGTAATCGCACAGCTCGCTGCCGAGGCTGTGCAGATCCAGTGTTTGCAAGTCGAGCGCGCGCTCCGCCTGCTCGGCGCGGGCGAGGAACATCAGGTTTTCGGCCATGCGCTTGAGGCGTTCGAATTCTTCCATGTTCGAGGCCAGCAGCTCCTGATACTCCGCCGTGCTGCGCGGATGGTTCAGCGCCTGACCGTTGCTGGCGAGCAAGGTGTGCAACGGCGTGCGGATCTCATGGGCCAGATCGGCCGAAAACTGCGACAGCCGCTGCACGCTGTCGTCCAGCCGCGCGAGCATGCCGTTGAGCGCCTGCACCGGTTCGAGCAGTTCGGCGGGGGTGCCGCTGGCGGGCAGACGCTGGTCGAGGCTGCGCAGATCAATGCCGCGCACCGCCGCGCTTAACTGGCGCAACGGTTGCAGGCCACGGCGCAGCAGCACCAGCCCCAGCGCGAACGCCAGCAACGCACCGAGCCCGATGGCCAGGTACAGGCGCAAGCGATAACTGGCGAGCATCTGCTCGCGCTCAGTGAGCACCTTGCCGGCGATCACCGTCAGCGGTTCGCCGTTCGGCCCTTGGGCGTCACCGGACAACAGCGCCAGCTCGGCGCCGTCCGGCGCCTGCCAGGTCAGCACATTCCGACGCTGCGGTGTTCGCTCGCGCGCGATTGCGTTCAATGGCGGCAGCTCGCGTTGGCGCGGGTTGATTGCGATCACGTTCGAGCCATCGGCGCGCCGCACCAGCAACAGGCTGTCGAGGTTACCGAGCATGTTCTGATAGAGACGTGGGCGCGCCTGCAAGGCGCCGAGGCTGTCGCTGTCGGCGAGCAAGGCGCGCACTTGCTCCAGGCGGCCAAGCAACGCCAGATCATCCCGGTAGGCGATCTCCGAGCCGAGCGAGCGGTAGAGAAACACACCGATCGCACTCAACACCCACGCGCAGACCACGGCGAACGCCAGCGCCAGACGCCAGGCGATCGACCTAGACCGCATCGTCGGGCGCCTCCAGTTGATAGCCGACGCCGCGCACGGTGTGGATCAGTTTCGGCATGAACGGGTCATCGACCTTCGCCCGCAGGCGGCGCACCGCGACTTCGACCATGTTGGTGTCGCTGTCGAAATTGAGGTTCCACACCTGCGAAGCAATCAGCGTGCGTGACAACACTTCGCCCTGGCGGCTTGCGAGCAATTGCAGCAGGGCAAATTCCTTGTTGGTCAGGGCGATGCGCTGGCCGCCGCGACTGACCCTACGCCGCAGCACGTCGATTTCCAGATCAGCGATGCTGTAGGACTCGGCTTCGCGCAGCGGCCCGCGCCGTAGCAGCGTACGCACCCGCGCGAGCAGTTCGGCGAAGGCGAATGGTTTTAGCAGATAGTCGTCGGCGCCCAGTTCGAGGCCGCGTACGCGGTCTTCGATGGCATCCTTGGCGGTCAGGAACAACACCGGGGTGGCGCCGCGCTGGCGGATCAGTTGCAGCAGTTGCCAGCCATTGAGGCCCGGCAGCATCACGTCGAGGATGATCAGGTCGTAGGCCTGCTGCTCGATGAAATAGCGCCCATCAAGGCCATTGAGCGCCACATCCACGGCAAACCCCGATTCGCCCAGGCCCTTGGCCAGGAAATTCGCGGTTTTGGCTTCATCTTCTACGACCAGCAAACGCATGGCACACCTCGATTGATCAGGCACACAGGCTAGGCGCCTTCGACGGCGTTGCCCATTACAAACTTGTAATCCGACTGACGGGGTTCTGACGAAGAGCGCCGATTAAGGTGACGACCTTAGCTTTTGGAGCCTGTCCATGACCGTCAAATACCTTGCAGCCAGCCTCGCCCTCGGCCTCAGCGCCAGCGCTTTCGCCGCCCCTGAACTGCCGCGTCACGCTGACATCGACCTGAAAACCGCACGCCTGCTGGCCGACACAGCACTGAGCAATTGCACCGCGACGGTATCGGTGCTCGACCGTGGCGGCAACGTGCTGGTGACCCTGCGCGGCGACGGCATTGGCCCGCACAACACCGCGGCCAGCCAGCGCAAGGCTTACACCGCGCTGTCGACGAAAACCCCGACCCGGCTGTTCGCCGAGCGCGCCCGCAGCAACCCGGAAACCGCCAATCTCAACACCCTCGACGAGCTGTTGTTGCTCGACGGCGGGATCCCGTTGTTCGCCGGCAATGAGTTGGTCGGCGCCATGGGCGTGGCCGGTTCCGGCGGCGGCGAGCAGGACGAAAACTGTGCCATCAAGGCCGCCGAAAAGGCCGGCCTGCCCCTTACCCGTTCCCAATAAGGAGACTGACCATGACCACCCTGCGCATGACCTTCGCCGCACTCGGCCTGAGTGCCTTCTCCGGCCTGGCGCTGGCCGCCGGCAATCCACTGAGCGTGCACGTGCTCAACCTGGAAAACGGCCTGCCCTCCCCGGGCGTCAACGTGACCCTGGAAAAACACGTCGGCCAGAACTGGCAGCCACTGGCCCAGGGCACCACCAACGAGCAGGGACGCATCGCCGAACTGTTCCCGGCCAAACAGCCTTTCGAAGCGGGCGAATACCGGGTGGTGTTCAAGACCGGCGAGTATTTCGAGAAGAACAAGCGCGAGACGTTTTTCCCGGAGATCCCGGTGATTTTCCAGGTGAAGCAGACTGACCAGCACTACCACATCCCGTTGCTGCTCAGCCCTTACGGTTTCTCGACCTATCGCGGCTCGTAAGCCATACTCCTGCAGGTTCTGTGGTTTGCCTCAAAGATCATGGATAGTTGAGAACCCTGTGGGAGCTGGCTTGCCAGCGATGGCATCAGTTCAGCAAGCATGCATGTCGACTGATGCACCGCAATCGCTGGCAAGCCAGCTCCCACAGTGGAATGGTGTGAGTTTTCAGACAGTGGCGACGGCGCGCAATCGCTCGGCATCGAGAATCTCGATCTCGCCATACCCCAACCCGATAATCCCCTGCCCCTGTAAATCTTTGAGGATCTGATTGGTAGTCTGGCGTGACAGCGAGAGCATCGACGCCAGCTGTTCCTGAGGCAATTGCAGGACCCGGCGTGGCGCATCGATTTCACCGTAGCCTCGGCGATCATCAGCAATCGATGCGCCAGGCGAGCCGGGGCCGGCAGCAGGCTCAACTGTTCGAGGTTGATAAAGGTCAAGCGCAGTTTGTGGCTCATCAGCAATGCCAGATGGCGCCAGTACACCGGTTGTTCATCGAGGATTTTCAGCAGCGTGGCCTGCGGGATATTCAGCAGCGTGCACGGCCCGACTGCATACGCATCGTGAGTGCGTGGCTGACCGTCGAACAGGCAGATTTCGCCGAACCAGTGCGGTGCCTCCACCAGGCTCAGCAACGCCTCCTTGCCCTGCTCGCTCACCGCGCCGATGCGAATCGCGCCGTCGAGAACCGCGTACAACCCGCAGGGCGGATCACCGCGCTGGAACAAGCGCTGCCCCGCCGTCAGCCGCCGCTCCCGGGCCGCCGCCAGCAGACTATCCTGAAAGGATGTCGGCAGATGACTGAACCATTGCCCGGTCATCAGCCGTGAACGCTTATCCATCATGATCACTCCCAACTGTCGCCTGCCTGACAGAGCGAACACCGAACCCGAGGCATGCTGCACGCACCCTACAGGAGGAACAACAATGAAAAGCCTCGTCGACCATCTCAGTCAATACGCCGCCTACCACCGCGACCCGCGCAACATCGCCAGCCACTTTATCGGCATTCCGCTGATCGTGGTGGCGGTGGCCGTTTTATTGTCGCGACCAGCGTGGTCACTGGGCGGCTTGTGGATCTCTCCGGCGGTGCTCTTGGCGCTGGCCTCGGCATGGTTTTATCTGCGCCTGGAAGTGAAACTCGGCGTGTTGATGACGGTGCTGATGGGCCTGTCGGTCTGGGCCGGACATGCACTGGCGCAGCAGAGCACGATGGTCTGGCTCAGCAGCGGCTTGGCGATGTTTGTGATTGGCTGGGTGATCCAGTTTGTCGGGCACCACTACGAGGGGCGCAAACCGGCGTTTGTCGATGACGTCAGCGGGGTTGATTGTCGGGCCGCTGTTTGTCGTGGCCGAAGTGGCGTTCATGCTGGGAATGCGCCACGAGTTGAAAGCTCAGATCGAGGCGCGGGCGGGGGTGGTGCGGGTCAATCCGAATCGCGCAGCTGTGTAGACCGCTTTCGCGAGCAAGCTCGCTCCCACATCTGGAATGTATTTCCCTGTGGGAGCGAGCCTGCTCGCGAAGCTTTTGCTCTTATAGGCTGGCGACTTTCTGCCAGACCTTCGGCTTGAAGAACAGGGTTTCACCTTTGGCCAGTCCGATCAGGCTGTCGTGATCCTTCACCACTTCGGCCTCGATCAGGTCCGTTTGCCCTTCCACCTTCAACGTCACCCGTGTGGTCGCGCCCAGCGGCCGGATATCGCGCACTTCAGCGGCGTGGTGATCTTCCAGCTCATGTTTGGACAACGACACTTCGTGCGGACGGAACAGCACGTGGTTGTCGTCGCTGAGCAACAAGCGGTTGGAGTCGCCGAGGAAGTGATAAACGAAGTCGCTGGCCGGGTTTTCGTAGACGTCACCCGGTGAGCCGATCTGTTCGATCACGCCTTTGTTCATCACCACGATGCGGTCGGCGACTTCCATCGCTTCTTCCTGGTCGTGGGTCACGAATACCGACGTCAGGTTGATGTCTTCGTGCAGGCGCGCCAGCCAGCGACGCAGCTCTTTGCGCACCTTGGCGTCGAGGGCGCCGAACGGTTCATCGAGCAGCAGCACTTTCGGTTCAACCGCCAGCGCGCGCGCCAAAGCGATACGTTGACGCTGACCGCCGGACAGTTGCTCCGGGTAGCGATCGGCCAACCAGTCCAGTTGCACCATGTTCAGCAGCTCATGCACCTTGGTCGCGATCTGGCTTTCGCTCGGGCGCTGGTTTTTCGGTTTCATGCGCAGGCCGAACGCGACGTTGTCGAACACCGTCATGTGCCGGAACAGCGCGTAGTGCTGGAACACGAAACCGACGTTGCGATCACGCACGTCGTGGCCGGAGACGTCTTCGCCGTGAAACACGATGTTGCCCTGATCCGGGGTTTCCAGGCCGGCGATGATCCGCAGCAGCGTGGTCTTGCCGCAGCCGGACGGGCCGAGCAGCGCCACCAGTTCACCGCTCTGAATGTCCAGGCTGATGTTGTCCAGCGCCTTGAACGCATTGAAATTCTTGCTGACGTTACGCACTTCGATCGACATGAATTATTCCTCCGCGGCGCTGGCGCGCAGGCGGTTGATACGGTTTTCGCTCCACTGCTTGAGCAGCAGGATGAAGAGCGCCAGGATCAGCAACAGGCTCGCCACGGCGAACGCGGCCACGTGGTTGTATTCGTTGTAGAGGATCTCGACGTGCAGCGGCAAGGTGTTGGTCACCCCGCGAATGTGCCCGGAAACCACCGACACCGCACCGAACTCACCCATGGCCCGCGCGGTACACAACACCACGCCATAGATCAGGCCCCATTTGATGTTGGGCACGGTGACGTGCCAGAACATCTGCCAGCCGTTGGCGCCAAGCAGCCGCGCGGCCTCCTCTTCCTGCGTGCCCTGTTCCTGCATCAGCGGGATCAGCTCACGGGCCACAAACGGCACGGTGACGAAGATCGTCGCCAGCACAATGCCCGGCAGGGCGAAGACGATCTGGATGTCGTGATCCTGCAGCCACGGCCCGAACAGGCCCTGCGCACCGAACATCAGCACGTAGACCAGACCTGCGATCACCGGCGACACCGAGAACGGCAGGTCGATCAGCGTCACCAGCATGCTCTTGCCGCGGAACGAGTATTTGCTCACGCACCACGCGGCGCTGACGCCGAACACTAGGTTCAGCGGCACCGAAATCAGCACGGCGATCACCGTGAGTTTCAGCGCCGACAAGGCGTCCGGTTCAAAGATCGCGGTGAAGAATGCGCCGAGGCCATTCTTCAAACCCTGCGACACCACGATGAACAGCGGCAGTACCAGAAACAGGAAAAAGATCAGCCAGCCAAGGCCGATCAGGATTCTGCGCGAAGTGGCACTGCCACGCCGCGCAGCGTTGGCCGAGGACGCGGCCGCAATAGACGATTGGGACATGGTTCGCGCCTCCTTATGGGGTTTCGATGCGCCGCTGCAGCAAGTTGATCAGCAGCAACAGGACGAAGGAAACCACCAGCATCAGCACGCCGATGGACGTGGCACCGGTGTAATCATACTGGTCGAGTTTGACCATGATCAGCAGCGGCAGGATCTCGGTTTTCATCGGCATGTTGCCGGCGATGAAAATCACCGAACCGTACTCGCCGACACCCCGGGCAAAGGCCAGGGCAAATCCGGTGAGCCACGCGGGCAACAGCGCTGGCAGGAGGATATGGCGGAACACCTGCAACGGTTTCGCACCGAGGCAAGCGGCAGCTTCTTCGACTTCACGGGGAATGTCAGCCAGTACCGGCTGCACCGTGCGCACCACGAACGGCAAGGTCACGAACGTCAGCGCCAGAGTGATGCCCAACGGGGTGTAGGCGATCTTGAAACCGAGGTCGGCGGCAAACTGGCCAACCAGCCCGGTCGGGGTGTACAGCGCGGTCAGGGCAATACCGGCCACCGCCGTCGGCAGGGCGAACGGCAGGTCGATCATCGCGTCGATGACCTTGCGCCCCGGGAAGGTGTAGCGCACCAGCACCCAGGCCAGCAGCGTGCCGATGATGCCGTTGATGATCGCGGCACACAGCGCGGTGCCGAAGCTCAGCTTCAGAGCAGCCAGCACGCGCGGTGCGGAGATGATCGTCCAGAACTGATCCCAGGTGAGTTGGGCGGCGTGGACGAACATCGCCGCCAGCGGGATAAGCACAATCAGGCTGAGGTACACCAAGGTGTAGCCCAGCGTCAGCCCGAAGCCGGGTATGACGGGGGAGATACGACGCGACATAAAAGTCCTTGGTTAAAAACGCATCAATGTGGGAGCAAGCCCTGTGGTGAGGGGATTTATCCCCGACCGACTGCGAAGCAGTCGCAAAACCAGAGTTCGCGGTAGATTTGATTCACCGCAAAGGTCGGCGTTGGGGCTGCTGCGCAACCCATCGGGGATGAATCCCCTCACCACAAAGGCTCACTCCCACATCTCAAGTGCCTGAACTTCAGGCTCATTGTGGGTCAGATTACTGCGCCTGATAGATCTGGTCGAACACGCCACCGTCGTTGAAGAATTTCGGCTGCGCGGATTTCCAGCCGCCGAAGTCCTTGTCGATAGTCACCAGTTCCAGTTTCGGGAACTGCTGGGCGTACTTCGCCGCCACGTCCTTGTCACGCGGACGGTAGAAGTTCTTCGCGGCGATCTCCTGACCGGCCGGGCTGTACAGGTGCTTCAAATAAGCTTCAGCGATCTGCTCGTTGCCCTTTTTCTCGGCGTTCTTGTCGACCACCGCCACCGGTGGCTCGGCAAGGATCGACAGCGACGGCACGACGATGTCGAACTTGTCAGCGCCGCCGTCTTCTTTCAATGCCAGGAACGCCTCGTTTTCCCAGGCCAGCAACACGTCACCCTGACCGTTGTTGACGAAGGTGATGGTCGAGCCACGAGCGCCGGTGTCCAGTACCGGAACGTGCTTGAACAAGGTCTGCACGTACTCTTTGGCTTTTTCTTCGCTGCCGCCGTTGGCTTTCAGGCCGTAGGCCCACGCGGCGAGGAAGTTCCAGCGCGCACCGCCGGAGGTTTTCGGGTTCGGGGTGATCACCGAAACGTCGTTCTTGATCAGGTCGCCCCAGTCCTTGATGCCTTTCGGGTTGCCCTTGCGCACCAGGAACACGATGGTCGAGGTGTACGGGGTGCTGGCATCCGGCAGACGCTTCTGCCAGTCGGCAGGCAGAGTCTTGCCAAGCTTGGCGATTTCGTCGATGTCGCCGGCCAGCGCCAGGGTCACCACGTCGGCGCGCAGACCGTCGATTACCGCACGGCCCTGCTTGCCAGACCCGCCATGGGATTGCTGGATTTTCACGGTGTCGCCGGCGTGATCTTTCTGCCAGAACTTGATGAATTCGGCGTTGTAGTCCTGATACAGCTCGCGCGTCGGGTCATACGACACGTTGAGCAGTTCGTAATCCTTGGCAACTGCGGAACCGGCAAACACAGCGCTGGCCAGCGCGGCCAAAGCGTAACGGCGAATCGACGACATGGTGAAAGCTCCTGGAATTCTTGGTGGTGGCTTTTTCTTATGTATTTCGGAAATCGGGGTGCCGGTTCAAAGGTCGCAGCCTGCGGCAGCGCCTACACAGCCCCCTGTAGGAGCTGCCGCA
>NZ_JABULD010000304.1:0-5530 GCF_014060985.1 Pseudomonas sp. MD195_PC81_125 | reverse complement strand
TCCCACAAGGATCTCCAGTGCATGTGATTTCCGTGAATGGCAGAGAAACCTGTGGGAGCTGGCTTGCCAGCGATGCAATATCAAGGGCGAACGAATTCCTTGATGGCTGTCTAAAATCTCGCGTCTGACGCCCTCATTTTCCAAGGAAGCCCTCTACGTGAAATCCCTCCTTGCACTGTTTGCCCTCGTCGCCCTGCCGGTCATGGCCGCCGAACCGACCCTGTACGGGCGTTATGAATACATCGCGCTGCCGGAAATCGGTGGTGAGGTGCTCAAGGCCAAGATGGACACTGGCGCGCTGACCGCGTCGCTGTCGGCCAAGGACATCGAGACCTTCACCCGCGACGGTGAAAACTGGGTGCGCTTCCGCCTCGGCACCAAGGACGCCAGCAACAAGGTCTACGAGCACAAGATCGCGCGGATCAGCAAGATCAAGAGCCGTTCAGACGAAGAAGACGAGGGCGACAGCACTGAAGTCGCCAAACGCCCGGTGGTCGATCTGGAACTGTGCCTGGGCAACGTCAAGCGTACCGTTGAGGTCAACCTGACCGACCGCAGCAACTTCAACTACCCGCTGCTGATCGGTGCCAAGGCCTTGCGCGAGTTTGGCGCCGCAGTGAACCCGGCGCGGCGTTTCACCGCCGACAAGCCGGACTGCTAAGTGGTCTCATTGACGTAACGTCAGGCTTGGGGCACCGTTCGCGCACTTAACCCATGGGCTCGGACGCCATGCCTCATATCCTGATTGTCGAAGACGAAGCGGCGATTGCCGATACGCTGATTTTTGCCCTGCAGGGCGAGGGGTTCACGACCACGTGGCTGAGCCTGGGCGCCGCGGCGCTGGAGCATCAACGGCAGACCCCCGGCCGACTTGATCATTCTTGATATCGGCCTGCCGGACATCAGCGGTTTCGAAACCTGCAAACAGCTGCGGCGCTTCAGTGAAGTGCCGGTGCTGTTCCTCAGCGCCCGGGACGCCGAGATCGACCGGGTGGTGGGGCTGGAGATCGGCGCCGACGATTACGTGGTCAAGCCGTTCAGCCCGCGTGAGGTGGCGGCGCGGGTCCGGGCGATTCTCAAGCGCATGGCGCCGCGTCCTGCGGTTGAAGCGTCCTCGACGCTGTTTCGCATCGATGCCGAACGTGTGCAGATCGTCTATCGGGGACAGCCGTTGAGCCTGACCCGCCATGAATTTCGCCTGTTGCAATGCCTGCTCGAACAACCGCAGCGGGTGTTCAGCCGCGAGCAACTGCTCGACGCGCTGGGGGTTGCTGCCGACGCCGGCTACGAGCGCAGCATCGACAGCCACATCAAAAGCGTGCGCGCCAAATTGCGTCTGGTGCGGGCCGACGCCGAGCCGATCCAGACCCATCGCGGCCTCGGTTACAGCTACAGCCCGGGGCACAGCTGATGTCGCTGGGGCTGCGGATCTTTCTGGTGTATGTGCTGTTTATCGGCCTGACCGGTTACTTCGTGCTCAACACGGTGATGGAAGAAATCCGCCCCGGTGTGCGTCAGTCCACCGAAGAAACCCTGGTCGACACCGCCAACCTGATGGCGGAGATTTTGCGTGATGATTTCAAGGCCGGCACGCTCAGCGAGAACCGCTGGCCCGAATTGTTGCGTGCCTACGGAGAACGCCAGCCGCAGGCGACCATCTGGGGGTTGCCGAAAAATCAGGTCAACCATCGCATCTACGTCACCGACGTCAAAGGCATCGTGGTCCTGGATTCCAGCGGCGTGGCGGTCGGTCAGGATTACTCGCGCTGGAACGACGTCTACCTGACTTTGCGTGGTGAGTACGGCGCTCGTTCGAGCCGCAGCGATCCGAATGATGCGAACTCCTCGGTGATGCACGTCGGCGCGCCGATCCGCGACAACGGCAAAATCATCGGCGTGGTCACCGTGGCCAAGCCCAATAGCTCCTTGCAGCCTTACGTCGATCGCACCGAGCGGCGCTTGTTGTTTTACGGGGCCGGGCTGATCGGCCTCGGCCTGCTGTTCGGTGCCTTGCTGTCGTGGTGGCTGAGCCGCGCGCTGCACCGTTTGACCGGTTACGCCAAAGCGGTCAGTGAGGGGCGCCGGGTGGAGGTGCCGCATTACCGTGGCGGTGAGCTGGAACAACTGGCGACGGCGGTGGAGCAGATGCGCACCCAGCTCGAAGGCAAGGCTTACGTCGAACGTTACGTGCACACCCTGACCCATGAATTGAAGAGTCCGCTGGCGGCCATTCGCGGTGCCGCAGAGTTGCTGCAGGATGAAATGCCAGCGATTCAGCGCCTGCGCTTTGTCGGCAATATCGACAGCGAAAGCGCGCGGATGCAGCAGTTGATCGAGCGCCTGTTGAATCTGGCTCAGGTGGAACAGCGCCAGGGTCTCGAGGAGCGCGTGGCGGTGCCGCTGGCGGCGCTGATCGATGAATTATTACGCGCGCAGGCAGCGCGGATCGAAGGCCGGCGGCTCACGGTCGAGCAGACGATTGCGCCGGATCTGCTGCTGATCGGCGAGCCGTTTCTGCTGCGTCAGGCGCTGGGCAATCTGCTGGACAATGCACTGGATTTCACCCCGATCGCCGGGTTGCTGCGTTTCAGTGCCGAACGTGTCGGGGAGCAGGTCGAGTTGCGCGTGTTCAACGAAGCCGCCCCGATTCCCGATTACGCCTTGCCGCGCTTGAGTGAGCGATTTTATTCGTTGCCGCGTCCGGACAGTGGGCGCAAGAGCACCGGGTTGGGGCTGAACTTTGTTGAAGAGGTGGTCAAGTTGCATGGCGGCCAACTGTCGATCAGCAACGTGTCGGGCGGTGTGCAAGCCGTTCTGAGCCTGCCCTGAAACCTGACGGGCAGGCGCAAGCTCAGGGTGGGGACGAGGCCGCTGCGGTGTGCTGAAGCTTTTTCCGATGGGCAAAGTTCAACGCTGGCTGCTCCACCAGACGCCATGAAGCGATTGCCAGCGCGATCACGATCAGCGCCGAGACAACCATGGACGGCAGAAAGCTCAGGTGGGATTTGTTGATGATCAGTTGCTGGACCGGGAACGCATACAGGTAGATTCCGTAAGAAATATCGAATCGGCCCCGGATACTTTTGTCGACGTAGAGCAGGCCCAGACTCAGGGTGACCAACGCACAGCCCAGTGTCGCCAGCACTGTGGCCAATGGGGTGCCGACGCTGAGGTAGATCAATCCGGCCCCCACCGTCAGAGCGATCGCCAGCACACGGGGATCGCTGAGGTACTGTTTGTGAAAGGCAATCACCGAACCGGCAAAGAAGGCGATACCAGCACCGCAGTAGGTCGCCAGTTTTTGCGCCATGGCGCCGGCGACGACATTGCTCAGGACATAGGTTGCCAAGGCGAACCCAGTCAGCAGGATCCATGGCAACAGGGCTTTTCGGTACAGACCCAGAACCGCCGCCAGCAGCAAGTAAAAGCCGAATTCGATTTTCAGCGTCCAGAGACTGCCGTTGAAGGACTCGTCGAAGATAAATCCATTGGTGATCTGTTCGATAGTGGCTCGACCGAAAACCGAGATGCGCAGGAAATCGATCAGCGCACTTGAGCCTGTGACATAACCTTCGGTAAACAGAGCTCCGGCGATATAGGTCATCGCAAAGGCGCAGAGAATCAGCGCTGGAAAAATGCGGGCAATGCGTTTGATCAGATAGTCGGTGAAGTTCGTGGCGTTGACGAAGCTGCGAGTGATCAGCAGGCCGGAGATCGCAAAGAATGCGATCACGGCAATACCGCCCAGCGAGTTGAAGCCGGCAATGCCTGGCTCCGGCAGACCCCACAGCGCAAAGTGATGGCTGATCAGCACCATGAGTGCCGCTATGTGCCGAATCAAATCGAAAGAGTTGTTGCGCAACGTGTCGGTCCTTTCTTTGAACATTGCCAGGGTGATGAGGAAAAAGCCTTTTACAGGTATTTCCACGCAAAGCCCACACAACCTCCATAACAAAACCACAAAGCACTCCCAGACTGGCCGCATTCCAACCAGGGAGCGTCGTTATGAATCGAAATCTGACTATCAAACTCGGGGCTGTCGCCCTGTTGATCCTGCTGTTGCTGATCCCGCTGCTGATGATCGACGGCATCATCGATGATCGCCAGCAACTGCGCGATGGTGTGCTCGAAGACATCGCCCGCAGTTCCAGCTACAGCCAGCAACTGAGCGGGCCGGTGATGGTGGTGCCGTATCGCAAAGTGGTGCGTACCTGGAAGACCAACGAGAAAACCAGTCAGCGCTATGAAGAACTCGGTGAGGAGCGCGGTCGTTTGTACTTTCTGCCGGAACGCTTCGAACTCGACGGCCAGGTGCAGACCGAGCTGCGCGCCCGGGGCATTTACCAAGCGCGATTGTTCCATGCTGACAATCGCATCAACGGGCATTTCTCGTTGCCGGCGCAGTTAGGCATCAAAGAAGACTTTGCCGATTACCAGTTCGACGCGCCGTTTCTGGCGGTGGGCATCAGCGATATTCGCGGTATTGAAAACGCGCTGAAACTGGAACTCGACGGCCAGCGTCTGGACTTTGTGCCTGGCACCCAGGTGGGCTGGCTCGGCGAAGGTGTGCGGGTCACGTTGCCGACACTGGACACCCGCAACGCCACGGAGCTGACCTTCGGTTTCGACCTGCGCCTGCAAGGCACCGGTTCGTTGCAAGTGCTGCCGGTAGGCAAGGCCAGCCGCGTCAGCCTGGCGGCGAACTGGCCGCACCCCAGCTTCATCGGCAACTTCCTGCCCGCCAAACGCGAAATCAATGATCAAGGTTTCAGCGCCGATTGGCAGACTTCGTTTTTCTCCACCAACCTGCAAGAAGCGATGAACCGCTGTGTGATGGGCAATGATTGCGAGGCGTTCAACGGGCGCAGTTTTGGCGTGAGCTTCATCGACCCGGTGGATCAGTACTTGAAGAGCGACCGGGCGATCAAATATGCGCTGTTGTTTATCGTCCTGACCTTCGCCGGTTTCTTCTTGTTCGAAGTGCTCAAGAGTCTTGCGGTGCACCCGGTGCAATACGCATTGGTCGGGGTGGCGCTGGCGTTCTTCTACCTGTTGTTGCTGTCGCTGTCGGAGCACATCGGCTTTGCTTTGGCCTATCTGCTGTCGGCCAGTGGCTGTGTGTTGTTGATCGGATTTTATGTCTGTCACGTGCTGCACAGCGTGCGCCACGGCCTGAGTTTTACCGCGGGATTGGCAGCGTTGTATGGCCTGCTGTATGGGCTGCTGAGCGCCGAGGACTATGCGTTGCTGATGGGTTCGCTGTTGCTGTTCGGCCTGCTCGGGGTGTTCATGGTGCTGACGCGCAAACTCGACTGGTACGGGATCGGGCAGAAACCGGCCAAGCCGCTGGCGTTTGATGTGGGGGCTATGCAATGAGCGGGTTGGGATTGCGTGAAGATCAGCGAGAGGTGGAGGTTTTGGTGACGCTGATTGTTGCAGCACTGCCGCCGCAACCCAGGTGGTGCCATCGCTGGCAAGCCAGCTCCCACAGGATTTGTGCTGAAACAGAGGGTTCTGTCATACCCAAATC
>NZ_JABULD010000257.1:0-6644 GCF_014060985.1 Pseudomonas sp. MD195_PC81_125 | reverse complement strand
GTCCGGCATTGCGCCGGACGGGGCTTTTGCATTTTCGGGTCAGGCTCACCCCCGTAAGCCTGTCCCGACATTCCCTTCTTTTGCAGCTACTCAAGGCCTTCTCGAACCTTGGGGTCGATGTTCGTCGCGATGACGACGAGCGTCCAGTGAACGATGTTTAATATTCATTTAAGTGCTAGATATCTAGTTATTTATTCTTTTTCATGATGGCAAATCCCGAGCTACAGTTGAGTTCTCCAACAACTCATCAGGAGCAGCATCATGAGCCTCAGACTCGGCGACATCGCCCCCGACTTCGAACAGGATTCCAGCGCCGGCAAGATTCGTTTTCACGAGTGGCTGGGCGATAGCTGGGGTGTGCTGTTCTCCCACCCGGCCGACTTCACCCCGGTGTGCACCACCGAGCTGGGCTTCACCGCCAAGCTCAAGGATGAGTTCAGCAAGCGCGGCGTCAAAGCCATTGCGCTGTCGGTCGACCCGGTGGACTCGCACCACAAGTGGATCGAAGACATCAACGAAACCCAGAACACAGTCGTCAACTTCCCGATCCTGGCCGATGCCGATCGCAAGGTGTCCGATCTCTATGATCTTATCCACCCGAACGCCAACGACACGCTGACCGTGCGTTCGCTGTTCGTGATCGATCCGAACAAGAAGATCCGCCTGACCATCACCTACCCGGCGAGCACCGGGCGCAACTTCCACGAGATCCTGCGGGTGATCGATTCGCTGCAACTTACCGACAACTACAAGGTGGCCACCCCGGCCAACTGGCAGGACGGTGAGGAGGTGGTGATCGTGCCGTCACTCAAGGACGAGGAAGAGATCAAGCAGCGCTTTCCGAAGGGCTACCGCGCGGTGAAGCCATACCTGCGCCTGACGCCGCAGCCGAATAAGTGAATCCAGTGAGCTATTTTGTTGTAGCTACCGGCGCTTTCGTCGGAACGCCGCCCGGAGCAGGCTCGCTCCCACATTTGAAATGCATTCCCCTGTGGGAGCGGGCTTGCCCGCGATGAGGCCTGAGCGGCCACTGCAAAATCATTGATCAAACAGCGCTTTCTGCCCCTCCGGCGACGTCAACATCCCATCGCCGTTATGCCCGACCCCGGGCACTTCAACCAGCCGCTGATTCACCCCTTCCGGATGCCGGCGCAGCAGGTAGCCGAAAAACAGTTTGCCGCGTTCCAGTCGATACGCACCCTGGGCTTCGGCGGCGCAGCTCTTGTCCAGCGCCGGATGCTGCGGGTCGGTGTCCTGCTGACCGAGCAGATAAATCACCTCGCGCTTGATGTAACTGCTTTCAAGCTGCAACGGCGTTTGCCCGCCGGCGTACACCGGCATGTCGCTCAGACCGTACTTCCAGCGATTAAACCCAAGGCACTTTGCGTGATCGAAGGCGACCGGCCGCTGTTCGTTGAAATACGCGTACGACGACGGATTGGCCACCACATAGCGCAGGCGAATGCCGTTGGCCTTCAGCGCCGGTTGGTCCTTGGCCAGCAGGGCATAACGCTGCACCACTTGGCCGCCACCGGAATGGCCGAAAATCACAATCTGTTTCACATCCGGAAACTGCTTGCGGTCGCTGACCCGGGCGACGATTTCATCCAGCGCGGCGTAGGAACTCAGCGGATTCGGCCCTGTGGATAACCCGCCGCCCATCCACTCGTTGCCTTTCCAGCGCAGCAACGTGTTGGGCAGCGAGTACAGGGCGACGTCGCTTTCATTGAGAAACTGCGGCGCGATCACCAGCGTGTGCGCGGTTTGTCCGGCCAGTTCGGTGGCGTGTTCGGCACTCTTGCGGTAGGTCTCGGCGTTGCGCAGACGGCCGTGAATGACGATCAGTACCCGCTCGATTTTTTTCCGGTGCGGGGCTGATGCCCACGGCCATTTCGCCGGCCTTCAACTGCAGACGCCCGGAGCTGATGGCATCGACGCCCGCCGCGTGCGCGCTGCCGCCGATGATCAGTAACGCCAAAAGCCATTTTTGCATTTACAGGTTTTTCGCCGCGAAGGTATCGCACTGGCCGACCTGGCCCTGGGCGAATCCGGTTTTGAACCAGCGCACCCTTTGCGCCGACGTACCATGGGTAAACGAGTCCGGCACCACTCGGCCCTGACCCTGTTGTTGCAGGCGATCATCACCGATGGCGTTGGCCGCGTTCAAGGCCTCTTCGACGTCACCCGGTTCCAGCCAGTTCAGGCGCTGCTGCGCATGGTAGGCCCAGACGCCGGCCAGGCAGTCAGCCTGCAATTCCTGACGCACCAGCAAACCGCCGTCGCCCTGCATCTGCCGCCCCTGTTGCCGGGCTGCCTGAATTTTTGCCGAGACGCCGAGCAGCGTCTGCACATGGTGGCCGACCTCGTGCGCGATCACGTAGGCCTGGGCGAAGTCGCCGGCAGCCTTGAAGCGCTGGGCCATTTCCTGGAAGAAGGCCATGTCCAGATAGACTTTCTGATCCGCCGGGCAATAGAACGGGCCGGTCGCCGAGGTCGCCAGACCGCAGGCGGAATTCACCCGGTTGCTGAACAGCACCAACGTCGGGTCCTTATATTGGCGGCCGGCCTGCTGGAAAATCGCGCCCCAGGTGTCTTCGGTATCACCGAGGATCGAACGCACGAATTCGGCCTGCTGGTCGTTGGCCGGTGGCGCCTGACGGGTTTGCGTCGAAGCCGGTGCCGATTGTTCGGTCATTTGCCCGGTGAGCTGACCGAGGATCTGCAGCGGGTCCTGGCCGGTGATCCAGCCGATGCCGACGATCAGCAGGATCGCCCCGAGGCTCAGGCCTTTGCCGCCACCGAACCGCATGCCACCGCCGCCGCTATCATCGCCACGGGCATCGACGACGTTGTCACTGCGTCGGCCTTTTTTCCATAGCATGTGGGAATCCTCTGTCTGTACGTGGTGATGAGTGTTGCTGGTGTGTGAGTGTGGCGCCAGTCCGGTCGTCCGTCCATTGGCGCACACGCAAGCAGGCCCGGCCTCGGGTGACGAGGGCGGGCCTGTTATTGACGAGCGTGTGCGCGACTAATTCAATCCGTTGGCGGATTTCTCCTTTCGCACTGTGCGTCAGCGATCGAAGGCGTCCCACACCGGGGCGAAATCCGGGCTGACCTGACGCTGATTTTTCGGCAGTGCGGCGATCAGTGCGCGGTCTTCAGCGTCCAGTTCAACCTGCAGCGAAGCCAGGTTCGCCAGTTGATTGGCCCGGCTGCTGGCCTTGGGAATCGCCGCGACGTTGGGCTGATCGAGCAGCCATTTCAATGCGATCTGAGTCGGCAGCACACGGTGTTTTTTCGCGATCTGCTGAATCTGCGCGATGTCCGAGACCTTGTTGCGCGCCAATGGCGTGTAGGCCGTCAGTCCTAGATCGTGTTGGCGGGCATAGTCGAGCAAGGCGTTTTGTCCGAGCAAGACGTGGTACTCGACCTGGATCGCTGACAGAGGGATGGCGTATTCCTCGACGACTTTACGCAGCAGCGGCAGCGGAAAATTCGCCACGCCGATGTGGCGAGCCAGACCTTGCTCCTTGAAGGATGCGAGGGTTTCAAGCGTGCGCGGCAAGTCCCAGTCAGTGCTCGGCCAGTGGATCATGAACAGGTCGACATACTCGCTGCGCAAAGCCTTGAGGCTTCGTTCCATCGAGTGGCGCATGGCGTCGGGTTGCAACTGGTCCCACCAGACCTTGGTGGTGACATGAATCTGCTCGCGGGGTGTCGGCGTGTTCGCCAATGCTTGTCCGATTGCGTCTTCGTTGTTGTAGGCCGCTGCCGTGTCGATATGCCGATAACCGAGTTCCAGCGCTTGCTCGACGGCACGGGTGCATTCGTCGCCGAGCATCGGCCAGGTGCCGAGGCCGAGTTTCGGCATGTTCAAACCCTGGGCGTTAACGATGTGCTGCATGGTCGATCTCCTGTTCGAAAGCAGTGATACCGGCGATATGGCGGGCGGCGATGTAGCCGAACGTCAGCGCCGGGCCGAGATTGATCCCGCCCGCCGGATAGTGCCCGCCCATGATGCTGGCCATGTCGCCACCGGCGGCGTAGAGCCCGGCGATGGGCTGGCCATGGGCGTCGAGCACTTGTGCCTGCGGGTTGACCCTGAGCCCGGCAAAGGTGCCGAAGCAGCCCGGTTGCACTTTCACGGCATAAAAAGGGCCGGCCACTATTGGGGCAACGCAGGGGTTGGGAAGGTTCGCCGGATCGCCCTGTTTGCGGTTGTAGGGCGTTGCGCCGCGACCGAACAGCGGGTCTTCGCCAAGGCGCGCATGCGAGTTGTAGTGATCAACAGTGCGGCGCAACCCGCCGGGATCGATACCGCAGGCGCTGGCCAATTCTTCAAGGGTGTTGCCGGTTTTCAGATAGCCGCTGCGGATAAATCCTGACAGCGGAACGGGAAATGGCCGCGACATGCCCAGGCCATAACGCCGTTGAAAGGCGCGGCTGCAGATCAGCCACGAGGCGACTTCCTCGCCTTCCGGGGTGGCGGCAACCATGGCGCTGACGTAGTCGAAGTAACCATTGGCTTCATTGACGAAACGCTGGCCGTTGCGCAGTACACCGATGATTCCCGGTTTGCCGCGCTCGATGATGTGCGGGAAATGGCCGATGCTGCCGTCGGCATGGGGTACTTGCGAGACCGGCGCCCAGGCCACGGGCGACGCCAGGTCGGTGTTGACCGTGGCACCGACGCTTTCGCCCAGACGCAGGCCATCGCCGTTGACTGCCAGCGGTGGCAGTGCCCAGTGTTCATGACCTGTGGGCGTGCGCGGAAACAAGGCCTTGCGCCGCTCGATGTCATTGGCGAAACCGCCGGCGGCCAGCACCACGGCTTTGCGTGCATGAACGCGGACCGGGCCTTTTGCGCTGTTGACCACGGCGCCGCAAACCCTTGCTTCATCGCGCAGCAGTTCGCTCACCGGCGCCGACTCCCATAACAGGACGCCAAGGTCCTCGGCGGATTTCGCCAGCCTTGCGACCAGCGCCACCCCGTTGACCAGTTGCATGGCCCGGCCGTGTACCGCCAGATCCAGCAAGTGTCGGGTAAAACGACGGGTTACATGCCAAGCCGCTTTCAGCGAACGGGTCAGATTGAGGAACGCCGAAAGGTCGGCGCCGGCCATGATCGGCATGCCCATGAAGGACGTTTCGCGCATCGTTGTACGCAGGCGCTTGAGCAGGCGTCCGACTTGGCGTCCGTCGTAAGGCGCCGCGATGACCGAGCGCCCGCCCGTGCCAGCGCCCGGCGTATCGCCATGGATGTCGGCGATGGCGTTGCCGTCGGCAAATTGCAAAGCGCTGTGCTGTTCGAAAAAACGCGACCATCTGTGGTCCGGCAGTGAGGAAGGCGTCGACCATGGACGGGTCGTAATGCTCGCCGAGTTCGTGGCGCAGGTACGTGCGCGGTTGCTCGATGTCTTCGACGATGCCGGCGCGTCGCGCCAGTGGATTGCACGGTACCCACGCCCAGCCGCCGGACCACGCCGTGGCACCACCGAACAGCGGATCCTTTTCAACCACGATGACTTTCAGACCGTGCCAGGCGGCAGTGACCGCTGTGGATAAACCGGCAGCGCCGGAGCCGACGACCAGCACGTCGCAGTCGATTTCGGGAAGTTCGGCAGGCATCAAACAAAGCTCCCCAACTGGATTTTATTGGAATTAGATTCCAGAAATTAGCGAATGAAGCGCATCTGCCACAAGACCTGTTTCAGCAAAGTGGGCGGTTATCGCACTGTCAGTTCCGGATTTCGCTTTGTCTCGGATGTCTTTTAGAATCGGCGAAATTTCATTTGGATCTTCCCATGGCCGGCAGTCAGATCGAACGGGTTTTCAGTGTCCTGGAAAGCCTCACCAGTGAGCCGCGCGGGCTGCCGATGCAGACCCTGGCCGAGCAGCTCGACATCCCGAAAAGTGCCACTCACCGGATGCTCGCCGAGCTGATTCGGCTGGGTTACGTACGGCAGAATGCAGACACTCTGCGCTATCACTTGTCGACCAAACTGGTGGCGATGGGGTTTCAGTATCTGGCGAGCAGCGGTGCCGACATCGTGCAACCGGTGCTGGATCGACTGGCGCAGGAAACCGGTGAGCTGGTGCGTCTGGGGGTGATCGATGGCGAGCGCCAGACCTGGATCGCCAAGGCGCAGGGCGCCCGGACGGGCCTGCGTTATGACCCGGACATGGGCCGCGACGCTCCGTTGTTCTACACCGCCTCCGGGCACGCGTGGCTGGCCTGCATGAGCGACGCCGAAGCCTTGTCGCTGGTCGAGCGCCAGGGCGCGGAAGTGCCAGTGGGCATTGGGCCGAATGCGCCGCGCTCCAATATCGAATTGCTGGAGCGCCTGCGGCTGGCGCGGGAGCAGGGTTATGCCTGCGTCGAGGAAAGTTCGGCGGTGGGCACTTCGGCGATTGCTGCGGTGGTCAAGCACCCCGTTGACGGCCGGGTGATCGGCGTACTGAGCATTGCCGGGCCAAGCGCGCGGATGCCTGGCGCACGGCTGCATGAACTGGCACCGTTGCTGATGAAGTTCACCGAGGAGTTGTCGGCGGCGAGCCTGGCGTCTGAATTGTTTGTCTGACCGATCCCCTGTAGGAGCTGCCGAAGGTGCGATCTTTTGACTTTTGTTTTTTCAGATCAAGAG
>NZ_JABULD010000642.1:0-20519 GCF_014060985.1 Pseudomonas sp. MD195_PC81_125 | reverse complement strand
TCCCACAGAGGATCTACAGCGAACACACAATCTGTGCATGACAAAAATTCAACTGTGGGAGCGAGCCTGCTCGCGAAGAGGCCCGCCCAGCCAGCACCAACTCATCAGCTCCGGGCAAACGCCACCGCCGCCGCAAACTGCTCTTCACTCGGCCGCACCCCGGTGTACAGCACAAACTGCTCCAGCGCCTGGATCGCAATCACTTCCAGCCCGGTGATCACCTTCTTGCCCTCAGCCCGCCCACGCACGATCAGCGGCGTTTCCGACGGAATCGCTACCACATCGAACACGATCCCGGCTGCCTGGATCACTTCAGGCTCGAACGCCAGTTGCCCCGCCTCCGGCCCGCCGTCCATGCCCACCGGGGTGACGTTGATCAGCATCTGCGGACGTTCTTCACCCAACTCGGCCCGCCAGCGGTAACCCAGCGAGTCCGCCAGCGCCTGCCCGGCGCGCTCGTTACGCGCAACGATCAAGCCATTTTTGTAGCCACCATCGCGCAAGGCGCTGGCCACCGCTTTGGCCATGCCGCCGCTGCCGCGCAGGGCGAACGTCGTATCCTTTGGCACAGCGTGGGTTTCCAGCAGCTGGGCGATAGCGATGTAATCGGTGTTATAGGCCTTGAGATGACCGTTGGTGTTGACGATAGTGTTGATCGACTGGATCGCCGCCGCCGACGCATCCAGCTCATCAACCAGCGCGATACACGCTTCCTTGAAAGGCATCGACACGCCGCAACCGCGAATCCCCAGCGCACGAATCCCGCCGACAGCCCCCGGCAGATCCTGACTGCTGAACGCCTTGTAATAGAAGTTCAGGCCCAACTGCTCGTACAAATGGTTATGAAAACGCAGACCGAAATTCCCCGGGCGCCCGGACAGGGACATGCACAGCTGGGTGTCTTTGTTGGGATTCATCTGCATGAAACTTCTCCTTCAAACGGACTTTCGGATGGACGGAGTTAGCCATTCCATCGGGTTCTGGACGATCATAAGCGCCTGTCTGCAACGGGCCGCGTGCCCCTTTGACCCACCGGTAAAGAAGCCGGTACAGACCTTACACAAAATTTACCCAGCGGCTGTGCTGATTTTCAGAATTTCGCTGTCATAGAAGTATCCCCGCGACAACGTTGGGCCTGGTGCAGGCCCGGACGCCGGGTCGAAGAACCGAGGAATTATCATGATTCGTAAACTCCCCATCGTGGCCTTGTTGATTGGTGCATTCGCGATCACAGGTCAGGCAGAAGCCCACGGCGGTGGCTGGCAGGGTCCGGCCGTGTTTGGTGCGATCGTCGGCTCGGCCATCATCGGCTCGGCGCTGATCAACCAGGACCGGCCAGTCTACGTACAACAGCCTGTTTACGCTCAACCGGCACCGGTTTATGTGCAACAACCGCCGCCACCGGTCTATTACCAGCCGGCCCCGGTTTACGTGCAACAACCGGTCTACGTGCCTGGCCCGGTCTACTACGGCCCACCACGCGGCTATTACGGCCGGCCACACGGCTACTACGGTGGCCCGCGCTGGTAATCGCCAACAATCAGCCCTGCTTTATAGCGGGGCTTTTTTATGACCGTCGGTCGGGCAACGTCTGAAAAAATCTTGCCAAGGTCGCTGTGAGGACAGTTCCAGCGGCTAAAGTCGGCATGATGGACTTGACCGTTGGGGGCAAAACACAGAACGGTCATCGATTTGTCATGACGGAACCGCAATCTGAATCCGTCCGTAAACAACAGGTTGATAACAACAAGGACGACCCATGCCTACTCAGAATCCGCACCGCATCGTCGGCCTGTGCACTTCAAGCAAGGTGTACAGCGCGCTGACCGAACTCAAACACCTGGAGGGCCACCGCTGCGCCAAGTTCCTTTCGCTGCTGGCGGAGAACCTGGTGCACAAGGGCTTGCTCAACGAGCGCGAAGTGGTGCACATGCTCGACCAGGTTGTCGACTGAACCCGTCCTCACTGTTATCAATGACCACTATCGAGAGCGTTGATTGTCCCTGAGCACAGCGAATCCCTAAGGTAGCTCCACAGATTGATGGAGGTACTGGTCATGGCTCAAGTTCAAATCATGTCGGTCATCGGCAGCGCTGTTCCCGCATCGCTCAGGGCGTCGGGATTGCTCGCCTGCTGGTATCTGGTGCGCGACGGTGAGCCCATCAGCGGCCCGCTGACTTCGCTCCCGGCAGCGCAGGCACTGTCGCAGAAAATCGTCAGCGCGCCGTTCCACGCTTAAGGCAACTGGACTTTCGGCTTGGTCTCGATAAACAGCGCCCAGCTCGACATGAAGAGTGCCGCGATCAGCGGCCCGATCACGAAACCGTTGAGGCCGAACACTGCGAGGCCGCCGAGGGTCGAGATCAGGATCATGTAGTCGGGCATGCGCGTGTCTTTGCCGACCAGAATCGGGCGCAGTACGTTGTCCACCAGACCGATCACAAATACCCCGAACAGCCCCAATACCACGCCCTGCCAGATCATCCCGCTGAGCAGGAAGTACACCGCCACTGGCGCCCAGACGATTCCCGCGCCCACCGCCGGCAACAGCGACAGAAAGCCCATCAGCACCGCCCAGAGCAACGCGCTGGGGATGTCGAGAAACCAGAAAATCGCCCCGCCCAATGCGCCCTGAGTGACTGCCACCACCAGGTTGCCCTTCACCGTCGCCCGTACCACCCGGTTGAACTTCAACTGCAAACGACGCTTGTGGGTCTCTTCCAGCGGCACTGCGGTGCGTACCTTGCGTACCAGTTCGGCGCCATCGCGCAGAAAGAAAAAACAGCAGGTACAGCATGATGCCGAAGCTCACCACAAACTCGAATGTGCCCTGGCCGAAACTGAAGGCCTGACTGGCCAGCACCTGACTGCCCTGCATCGACGCCTTGACGATTTTCTCGCGCAGACCGTTGAGTTCGCCCATGCCGAAGCGATCGAGCAAATGCTGAAAGTAAGGGGGCAAGCTGTGTTTGAACTGTGCCAGGTAGGCACCGATGTCCAGTTGACCGCTTTCGATGTTGTTGTACACCGTCGCGCCTTCCTGCACCAACAGGATGCTGAGAATGATCACCGGGAGAATCGCGATCACCAGGCAAATGCCCAGCGTGCAAAGCGCTGTCAGGTTGCGCTGCCAGCCGAATTTGAGCTGTAACTTGCGCTGCATCGGCGCAAACAGAATGCCGAGAATCACCGCCCAGAACACCGCACCGTAGAACGGCAGCAGAATCCAGATGAAGGCGACCGTCACCAACAGCAACAGCACGGTGAGGGATTTGAATTGCAGCGTTTTTTCGTTCATGTCCGATCCATGTCAGTCAGGCGTCACGCACGCCTCGAACCTTAGTCCACCGGGGCACGCACGAGTGCCATCTTTGTTCATGGAGCATAGATCGCCTGGTAGAAGCAGCTCGCTGCACCTGATGCAGCGGGACCTTTTCATGGTGCCGGCGCGGCACAGATCAGTGGCACCCGCGCAAAGATAGATCCAGATCAATAAACCGCAGTTGCCGCTGCACTACCCTGCCGCGCTTTTGCGACCGATGCCGCCATGATCCCTGACCTCCCCCTCGCCGCCCCGGAGCTGCTGGCCCCCGCCGGCACCTTGAAGAACATGCGTTATGCCTTCGCCTACGGCGCCGATGCGGTCTACGCCGGCCAGCCGCGCTACAGTCTGCGGGTGCGTAACAACGAGTTCGACCACGCCAACCTCGCCCTCGGTATTCGCGAAGCGCAGGCCCAGGGCAAGCGCTTCTACGTGGTGGTCAACATCGCCCCGCACAATGCCAAGCTGAAGACCTTCCTCAAGGACCTGGCGCCGGTGATCGAGATGGCGCCGGATGCCCTGATCATGTCTGACCCGGGCCTGATCATGCTGGTGCGCCGGCATTTTCCGCAGATGCCGATCCACCTTTCGGTGCAGGCCAACACGGTGAACTGGGCGAGCGTCGAGTTCTGGCAGCAACAAGGCCTGAGCCGGATCATCCTGTCGCGGGAATTGTCACTGGAGGAAATCGCTGAAATCCGCGAACAGGTGCCGGGCATGGAACTGGAAGTGTTCGTCCACGGCGCGCTGTGCATGGCTTACTCCGGGCGCTGCCTGTTGTCGGGCTATATGAACAAGCGCGACGCCAACCAAGGCACCTGCACCAACGCCTGCCGCTGGAAATATTCGGCACAGGAGGCCACGGAAAACCAGCTCGGCGAGATCGTGCAGAGCTTCCAGCCCGAGCCGACCCTGGGCATCGGCACGCCGACCGATCAGGTGTTCCTGCTGCAGGAAGCCAATCGTCCCGATGAGTTGATGCCGGCGTTTGAAGACGAGCACGGCACCTACATCATGAACGCCAAGGATCTGCGCGCGGTGCAGCACGTCGAACGGCTGACGCGCATGGGCGTGCATTCGCTGAAGATCGAGGGTCGCACCAAGTCGCACTTCTATTGCGCACGTACTACCCAGGTTTATCGCCGGGCAATCGACGATGCCGTAGCCGGACGCGAGTTCGATCGCAGCCTGATGACCGACCTCGAATCACTGGCCCAGCGCGGCTACACCGAAGGTTTCCTGCGCCGGCATGTGCATGACGAATACCAGAATTATCAGAACGGCAGCTCGGTGTCGGAACGTCAGCAATTCGTCGGCGAACTCACTGGTGAGCGCCGTGACCGGTTGGCCGAGGTCAAGGTGAAAAACCGGTTTGCACTGGGCGACCACCTGGAACTGATGACGCCCAAGGGCAATTTCCACTTTGATCTGCACCAGTTGCAGAGCGCCAAGGGAGAGGCGATCGAGGTGGCGCCAGGGGATGGGCACACGGTGTATCTGCCGATTCCGGATGCGGTGGATTTGCGCTTTGGGTTGCTGATGCGGGATGTAGCTGCCAATCCGGTATGAGGACACGCAACACCTTGCAGGCGTCACTGATCTTCAGCGACATTGCGGCCGCCATCGCTGGCAAGCCAGCTCCCCCAGGGATTGTGTTGAACACAAAATCCCATGCCACCAACAACCATTGTGGGAGCGGGCTTGCCCGCCAAGAGGCCGGCATGAACAAAATACCTCTCCACTGACCGACCCAAAAAAAACCCGGCACCAGAGCCGGGTTTTTCACTACCGGCGATCATCCGACAACGGCGTCGGCTCATCCGCCGGCGGCACATCATCGTCTGCCGCCGGGTCCTTCCAGTCTTCCGGCCGATCGGCATCACTCAACGGATCGCGCCCGGGACTCATGCCCGGTGGCGCATCGTGATCGGCCAGTGTCGGCTCATCCGTGCCGGGTACCGGACGGGTCGGATCGGTCGGCAGCACACCACCTTGAAACAGCAAATCATTCGCCATGACACACCTCACCAAGGAGGTCCGGAAAACCCGGGCCATACCGCTTGGAAGCAGGCCTGCGCAGGCCGTGCCATCGAGCAGACCAACGGCAATCAGCCTGCGCACCGAAGCGGTCGCGGCTGTTGGTCAGGTGCAGCCACATTGCCGCGCGCGCTGCGTCCGGGTCCTGGCGCTTGATCGCATTCAGGATCGCTTCGTGCTCCAGATGCGCCAACTGCCCCAGCTTGCTCAAATCCGCCGCCCCACGCTCGGCGGCATTGAGCCGCTGACGCGGAATCATCGCGCTGCCCAGATGCTGCATGATTTCGCTGAAGCAGACGTTGCCGGTGGCTTCGGCGATCAGCAGATGAAAACGTCGATCCGCCTCGACGCAACTGTCGTTGCTGTCCAGCAGACGCTGATAGTCATCCAGCGCCTGGCGCATGTGCAGCAATTGTTGTTCGCTGCGCCGTTGTGCGGCCAATGCGGCGGCCTGAGTTTCCAGGCCCATGCGCAATTCAAGAATGCTGCGCACGCCGAGCGCGGTGTCGACATTCAGGCGCAAACCCTGCTCGGCGGCGCGTTCGATGACAAAAAGTGCCAATGCCGTGCCGCGTCTCCACTAGCCCTGACGCCTGCAACTTGGAAATCGCCTCGCGCACCACCGTGCGACTGACGCCGTGCTCCTGAACGATGGCGTTCTCTGACGGCAGCTTGTCGCCGGGCGACATCTGACCAAGCAGGATGCTCTGGGTGAGTTTCTCCACCAGATCATGGGCGAGGTTATGCGCACGTTTGGGCGCGGGAGCGTCAAGATTTTCTTGCATGATCGATTCCGGTCATCGGGGCTTGCGGATCGTAGCACTGCGCGGTGGCTGACAAGATTGATTTTAGTCCTGGAACAAGCGTCGACTTGTATGACAACACTCAAGAAAACAGGAAATACGGGATTCGCGACAGACCCAAAAACAATGGCGAATAGCAGTTTCCTTAACACCGACAACCAGCTAAACCTCCATAAAATCCCAATAAACAGGGATGAATTGACAAAAAAAGCAATAAAAAAACCTGCCCGCCAGAAAAAATTAATCGCCACACCCACTTGTAGGACAAAAAATCTCAGTTGTATGATGTCTAGCAACAATGCAGCACCCAGCCCTACCCCGCATAAAAATAATCAGTGGGAGAAAACCAAGTGAAAACCTCCGTCTCCGGGATCAACGAGGGCGTCGATTCGACACTCGCGTCCGCCATCTCGAAAGTGAAACGCCACGTCCTGCCGCTCTTCGTGATCATGTTCATCGTCAATTACATTGACCGGGTGAACATCGGTTTCGTCCGCACTCACATGGAACATGACCTGGGCATCGGGGCGGCCGCCTACGGCTTCGGCGCCGGTCTGTTCTTCATCGGGTACGCGCTATTCGAAGTGCCGTCCAACATGCTCCTGCAGAAAGTCGGCGCGCGCATCTGGCTGACCCGCATCATGCTCACCTGGGGCCTGGTTGCCGCCGGCATGGCATTCATCCAGAACGAAACGCACTTTTACATCCTGCGCTTTCTGCTTGGCGTGGCCGAGGCCGGATTCTTTCCCGGGGTGATCTACTACTTCACTCGCTGGCTACCCGGCGCCGAACGCGGCAAGGCCATCGCGATTTTCCTCAGTGGTTCGGCGGTGGCCTCGCTGATCTCCGGCCCATTGTCTGGCCTGCTGTTGCAGATCAACGGCCTGGGCATGCACGGCTGGCAATGGATGTACTTCATCGAGGGGATGTTCTCGGTCGGGCTGTGCGTGTTCGTCTGGTTCTGGCTCGACGCCAAACCTCACGACGCGAAATGGCTGACCCGCGCCGAACAGGACGCACTGGTCAGCGCCATCGATGACGAACAGAAGGCCCGCGAAGCGGCGACGCCGATCCGACCTTCAATGGCCAAATTGCTCAAGGACCGGCAGATCATCCTGTTCTGCCTGATCTACTTTTTTATCCAGCTGACCATCTACGCCGCGACGTTCTGGTTGCCAAGCATCATCAAGAAAATGGGCGAGATGAGCGATTTCCAGGTCGGGCTGTTCAACTCGATTCCGTGGCTGCTGTCGATCATCGGCATGTACGCCTTCGCTGCCTTCTCGGCCAAGTGGAAGCATCAGCAAGCCTGGGTCGCCACCGCGTTGTTGATCGCCGCGGCGGGGATGTTCATGTCCACCACTGGCGGGCCGATTTTTGCCTTTGTCGCGATCTGTTTTGCCGCGCTCGGCTTCAAGTCCGCCTCCTCGTTGTTCTGGCCGATTCCGCAGGCGTATCTGGATGCGCGAATCGCCGCAGCGGTGATTGCGCTGATCAACTCGGTGGGCAACCTCGGCGGCTTCGTCGCGCCCACCACCTTCGGCCTGCTGGAACAACACACCGGCTCGATTCAGGGCGGCCTCTACGGTCTGGCCGCGACCTCGATCATCGCCGCGATCATCGTCTTCGCGGCCCGCACCACACCGAAACCGGCTGCTGACCTTGCCGTGGCCGAAGCCGCGCCGAAGCACGCCTGAACTCTGTCTGATTAGGATCAAAACCATGACTGCACACGACACCGCCAAAGCGCCGATCATCACCGCCATGCAAGTGATTCCAGTGGCCGGCCACGATGGCATGTTGCTCAACTTGAGTGGCGCCCACGGGCCGTTTTTTACCCGCAACATCGTTATTCTCAAGGACAACGCCGGGCATACCGGCGTCGGTGAAGTGCCCGGTGGCGAGCGCATCCGCCAGACGCTGGAGGATGCTCGCAGCCTGGTGCTCGGCAACCCGATCGGCAACTATCAGAAAATCCTCAATCAGGTGCGCCAGACCTTCGCCGAGCGTGACGCCGGCGGCCGTGGCCTGCAGACGTTCGACCTGCGCATCACCATTCACGCAGTGACCGGACTCGAAGCCGCCCTGCTCGACTTGCTCGGCCAACACCTCGACGTACCGGTCGCGGCGCTGCTCGGCGAAGGCCAGCAGCGCGATCAAGTGAAGATGCTCGGCTATCTGTTTTACGTCGGTGACCAGCGCGAAACCAGCCTCGCCTACCGCAGCGAACCGGACGCCGATAACGACTGGTTCCGCGTCCGTCACGAGAAGGCCATGAGCGCCGAAACGGTGGTGCGTCTGGCCGAAGCGGCCCACGCAAAATACGGTTTCCAGGATTTCAAACTCAAGGGCGGCGTGCTCAGCGGTGATGCGGAAATCGAAGCCGTGACGGCACTGGCCGAACGCTTTCCCGAGGCGCGTATCACCCTCGATCCGAACGGTGCCTGGTCACTGAAGGAAGCGATCCGCCTGTGCCGCGATCAGCATCACGTGCTGGCTTATGCCGAAGACCCTTGCGGTGCGGAAAACGGTTACTCCGGGCGTGAAGTCATGGCCGAATTTCGCCGCGCCACCGGGCTGAAGACGGCGACCAACATGATCGCCACCGACTGGCGCGAGATGGGCCACGCCATTCAGTTGCAGTCGGTGGACATCCCGCTGGCCGACCCGCACTTCTGGACCATGCAAGGCTCGGTGCGTGTCGCGCAACTGTGCCACGAGTGGGGCCTGACCTGGGGCTCGCACTCCAACAACCACTTCGATATCTCTTTGGCGATGTTCACCCATGTCGCGGCCGCAGCACCGGGTGACATCACCGCCATCGACACGCACTGGATCTGGCAGGACGGCCAGCGCCTGACCCAGGCGCCGCTGCAAATTGTCGACGGTTGCGTGCAAGTGCCGCAGAAACCGGGGCTGGGCGTGGAGCTGGACATGGACCAAGTGGCCAAGGCTCATGAGCTGTATAAAGGCATGGGCCTCGGTGCGCGAGATGACAGCGTGGCGATGCAGTTTTTGATTCCGGGGTGGACGTTCGATAACAAGCGGCCGTGCCTGGTGCGTTGACATTTGCCCTGTAGGAGCTGCCGCAGGTGCGATCTTTTTGGTCTTGATCTTCAAAAAATCAAAGTCAAAACGATCGCAGCCTGCGGCAGCTCCTACAAAGGATTTGTGTCAGGCAGAGATTTGCAGCAACCAGTTTTTGAACGCACTCATCGCCACCGTCTCCGGCCGCGACTGCAAACGCGTCAGCCAATAACTGCCGGTGGTGATTTCAATCGCAAACGGCTGACGAATCACATCCGCCGCCAATTGCCGGGCGAACATCAGCGGCGGTGCCAGCGCTACGCCGCTGCCCTGCAGCGCGGCCTCCATCATCGCCAGCGACGAGTCGAACACGATGCTCTGCGGCGGCGCGGCGTGGGTCGCCAGACCGGCGGCGTGAAACCACTGTGGCCATTCATCGGTGCGATACGAGCGCAGCAAACGCTGCTGCAACAGGTCACCCGGGGATTGCAACTGCCGGGCAATTTCCGGCACGCACAACACCGACAGTGGCGCATCGAGCAAGCGCGTGGCCTCGATGCCATGCCACGCCCCGGCACCGAAGCGAATCGCGTAATCCAGTCCATCGGCGGCGACATCGACCCGGTTGTTGTGAGTCGACAGCCGCAAATCTATGAGCGGATGTTTCGCCTGGAAGTCTGCCAGCCGTGGCAGCAGCCAACCGACCGCAAAGGTTCCCACGGCACCCACGGTCAACATTTCCCGATACTGACCGCCCGCCAACCGCTCGAGCATTTGCGCGATGTGATCGAACGACGTGGTCAGAACGGGCAACAGGGTCTCGCCTTCACTGGTCAGCATCAGCCCACGGGGCAGGCGTTTGAACAGGGTGACGCTGAGTTGCGCTTCGAGGCTTTTGACCTGATGGCTCACCGCCGCCTGGGTCACGCATAACTCCACCGCGGCGCGGGTGAAGCTCAAATGACGCGCAGAAGCTTCGAAAGCGCGCAGTGCATTGAGCGGCAATTGAGGTCGAATCATGCCAATTCCCAAATTTTTCTAATGGCTCATCCGAAATATCATCGTTTGTCGACGAGTGCCAGACTGCCTAAATTGTCGGCGCTGATCAGCTGCCCAACCTTGCGATTGCCCGCAGTCTAGCGGGATATCACCCTCAACACTCATGGAGAGTGGTTCACTCATGTCATTCATCAATCCGAGCAAAGTCATTTCATGCAGCGCTTTCGGCCTGTTTTTCAGCGCCGCCGCGTGCATGGCTGCCCAGCAAACCGACGATCAGTTGCAGGCGCTGGTCAAGGCCGCCGTGACCCCGGTCATGCAGCAACAGAACATCGCGGGGCTGGCCGTGGCCGTGACCGTCGATGGCAAGGCGCATTACTTTAACTACGGCATCGCCGACAAAAGCACCGGGCAACCGGTGAGTGAAAACACCCTGTTCGAAATCGGCTCGGTGAGCAAAACCTTCACCGCAACCCTCGCCGCCTACGCCCAGGCCAGCGGCAAACTGGAATTCTCCGACAAGGCCAGCCAGCACTGGCCCGAGCTGAAAGGCAGCGCTTTTGACCACATCAGCCTGCTGCAACTGGGCACTTACAGCGCCGGCGGCCTGCCATTGCAATTCCCGGATGCCGCGGATGCTTCCGACAAGATGCTCGGCTATTACCAACAGTGGAAACCGACTTTTCCGGCCGGCAGCCATCGCCTGTATTCCAATCCGAGCATCGGCCTGTTCGGCTACCTGGCGGCGAAAAGCCTTGGCCAGTCCTTCAATCAGGTCATGACCGAAACCCTGCTGCCGAAACTCGGGCTCAAGCACACCTTACTGTCGGTGCCGGCGTCTGAACAAAAGTTCTACGCCCAAGGCTACGACAAGAACAACAAACCGGTTCGAGTCAGCCCCGGCGCCCTCGACGCCGAAGCCTACGGCGTAAAAACCAGCGCCGCGGATCTGCTGCAATATGTCCAGGCCAACCTCGACACCGCCAAACTCGAATCACCCGTGCAAAAAGCCATCGCCCTCACCCACACCGGCTACTACACCGTCGGCGACATGACCCAGGGCCTGGGCTGGGAGCGCTACACCTATCCGATCAGCCTCAACCGCTTGCTGGACGGCAACTCGACGCCGATGGCCATGGAAGCGCACAAGGTCAAATGGCTGAATCCGCCACAACCCGAGCCGGCGAACGTACTGCTGAACAAGACCGGCTCCACCGCAGGCTACGGCGCCTACGTCGCGTTCGTGCCGTCGAAGAAAGTCGGGATCGTGATTCTGGCGAACCGCAATTATCCGAATGGAGAGCGGGTAAAGATTGCGCACAAGATTCTGGGTGAATTGACCCGGTAATCACGCCATAAAAAAACGGGCGACCTGAGAAGGTCGCCCGTTTTTGTTTGGGTGTTTGAAACTAGGCCTGTAGCTTCCAGCCCAGTACATCCATCAGATCGCAGCTGTCGCGCAGAGGGATTGCCAGCACCCGTGCGAAGTCTTGCAACAGTAATGAGTCATGACCGATGCCGTCGCTGAGGGAAAGGGTTTCCAGCAGTTGAGTCACGCTTCGTAATCGGTAGGCGGCGGTGCCGTGAAGTACGTCTACCGGAGCTTCGCGGTCGATCAGGAGACAGGGGATCTGGCAGTCGATGCCGGTAATGGGGATGTAGCGGGTTTTGGGGTTGGCGATGTGTTCGGGGGAATCTGAATTCGTGGGAGTTTCTGGCCTGTTTGGATCTGTTTTTTTTCATGTGTGAATACCTCTGACATTAAGAGAGAAACTGCCGAACTCCCTTCCACGAGAGGGTGGCAGCTTTGCGCAGGTGTGGAAGTCCGGGGTCAGAGAAACCCGGTGCACTTGAGAGTGCTCCTGCGCATAGCTGCCATAAACGACGATGGTGGCATAAAAAATACCAACATGTGGTCACGGGCGCACATACGCTTCCCTGTCATCCTCGGACTTCCACATCCGACCGCTGATTTTGCAGCGGCCCGATGAGGTTATCGGCGTACGACTCAAGCCACCAGTTCACCAACGCCGCCGCGGTTTGAAGGAAACGTCCGAGGCAATTGAAGGGCGTTACGCAACACATTTTGATGGGCACATGCAGAAACCATTTTTAAGGATGACCGACGCGAACGAATGTATCTAAACTCCACGGAATCCATACGTGGCCGGGAGTGACATAATGCCCGTAATTGCTTTCAAGCCGACCGCCCCTCTAAGAGCGTTGTAATGGAAATCATCAAACTTAAACTCGCGGATGTTGGCCGCTTCGACAAATTGACCATCGATCTCGCGCCCACCGAGAACCACCTATCGAACATTACAGTCATCGTGGGAAATAACGGCGCTGGCAAATCCACAATTCTGAAGTCATTGGCCACATCGCTGAGCTGGCTTGTTGCAAGGATTCGCACCGAAAAAAGGTAGTGGAAGCCCTTTGATACAGGAAGAGATTCGAAATGGAGCCTCAGGTGCAGTGATAACGGTTGCTGTAGCAGACCGATCACATCCTGGACAAGATCTTCCCAGAGATCCGAAAAACCCTTTTTTCGTATGGGCTATCGGCCGGGGAAGACAAGGTCGGAAGGCTCAGATGCATAGTTCTTTAAAAGAAGCGAGTCTACTTGCGGATCACTACCGCTCAAGCCTGACTGCCAATGACAAAGCATCTCTCCCTCTGATTGCGTACTACCCGGTCGAACGTTCAGTTTTAGAAATTCCGCTGAAGATCCGAACTAAACACACCTTCGACCAACTCGACGGCTACGACAACTCACTCAACAGAGGCGTCGACTTCCGTCGTTTCTTCGAATGGTTCCGCGAACGCGAAGATAGCGAAAATGAAACCGGTATTTCCGACACTGCACTGACTGAAATCTCCGAGAAATTCGGACCGGATAGCGACGTCTGGAAAACCCTGTCCAACCTGAAAGCTTCTTCCCGCGACCGCCAACTGACCGCCGTCCGCTCCGCCATCGCCGCCTTCATGCCCGGCTTCACCAACCTGCGTGTACAACGCAAACCGCGCCTGCACATGGCTATTGACAAGGACGGCGTCACCCTCAATGTCGCCCAACTCTCGCAAGGTGAGAAGTCGATGATGGCGCTGGTCGGAGATATCGCCCGTCGTCTGGCAATGATGAACCAGTCGCTGGACAACCCGCTCCACGGGGACGGCATCGTGCTGATCGACGAAGTGGATCTGCATTTGCACCCGAAATGGCAGCGCAGTCTGATCCGCCAACTGAGCGAAACCTTCCCCAACTGCCAGTTCGTGCTGACCACTCACTCGCCACTGGTCATCAGCGACGCCAAGGATGTGCTGGTTTACGTGCTCAATGACGGTGAACTTCACGAACACAACGGCCTGTACGGACTTGATGCCAATCAGGTGCTGCTGGAAGTCATGGACACCGATATCCGCAACAGCGACGTTCAAAAAACGCTTGAACGCGCTGCTCGAACGCTTGCAGGACGGTGATCTGGAAACTGCACAAAAACTATTCGCCGAACTGGCAGAAGAACTCCCGGACGGTCATATCGAACTGGCAAAAGCCGCGCTGTTGCTGCGCAAACTGGAGCTGCGCCGTGCGTAAGATCACCAAGGGACCCGAACCGGAACAACTCATCAGATGGAAACGCGCCAACACAACATTACGCTACCGGGACCTGCCCGGCGAAGAACGCGTGAGCGTGCGCACGGCCTGTATAGCGGAACAGTTCAGCCTTTGCGCCTATTGCTGCCAGACAATTACAGGCGACAACTCACATAACGAGCATGTTGAGGCCCAGGATAAAGCCCCCAATCGCACCTTGGATTTCACCAACATCGTTACCAGTTGCCAGCGCCAGAATCAATGTGGACATCATCGAGGCACACGCCCATTAGAGTTGACGCCCTTGATGGAGGAATGCGAGTCGGAATTGAAGTTTTATCTGTCCGGTAGAGTGACCGGCAAAACTGAACGCGCAAATTCAGCTCTGGAAATTTTGAATCTCGGTCATACCGAAGAAAGCAATCGCGGACTCATAGGGGCACGGAAACAGCTGGTTGATCATTTGATCTTTACAGGAGGCATGCAACCCGATGACCTTGAAGATGAAGAGCTTCTGGGTATTCTCCTTGATGACATGCTAACTCCCAAGAATGGCCAACTTGCGGCTTTTTCTCCGGTTCTGGTCAACGTCATCCGTCAGATACTGCCCTGATATTCAAAGTATCGTGGTCATTCCAGCGAACAAAAAATGGCGAACGTTTTAAACATTCGCCATTTTTATTCAGAGCCTGCCTCAATCAATCATCCGGCATTTCCGGTGGCTTGCTCGGTTTCGCCGGTTTGCCCGCCTTGGCGCCCTTCTCGCCTTTCTTGGCTGCCGGTTCGGCGGCGGTGGCCTTGGTTTCAGCGACCGTCGGTGCGCTGATTTCCTTTTCGCTGGCCGGCAGTGCATCAACGGTGTCGAAGATTTTCTTCAGGTCCACCGACTTCGCTTCATCGCCCGAGGCCGAGAGTTTGGTCTCGCCGTCCTTGCCCAGCAGGAACACTTTCGGGTACGCCCCGGCGCCCAGCTTCAGCGAGCGCAACAAGGCCATGGTGTCCTGCTGGCCGAGGTCTTTGCCGTCGAGCTGACCGGCCATATTGAGGATGGTGTAGACCTTGATGTTGCGGTCAGTCACACCTTTCTTGTTCGCCGGATCTTCCAGCGACTTTTTCAACCCCATCCACACGGGGTCGACGGTGCTTTGTGCGATCACGATCAACGGTCGGGCCCGTCCCATATCCCCGGCTATGGGCGAATCGTTGTCAGCGGCGAACAAGGGGCCGGCAATCGCCAGCAAGAGTGTCAGGGTCAGTGACCTGATGAGCATGCGCATCTCCTTTTGATATCCACGCTCTAATGATTGCGCATCGCGGCGATTGTTCCGGACCTGTGCCCGGCAAATATGTTTCGCCTTGTCAGAAGCTTAGGTCAGCCGCGTCATTGCGCAACCGCATCGGCGTAATCGTGACGCGGATTTGATTACCTTTTATGAGCGCATTAGGCTGGCTGTTCCGCCCATGAAAAGGAGTTCAGCCCATGCACATCGACTACCTGTGCGATCACCCGCATTTGATTGAGGAACTGGCCGAACTCAATTTCAAGGAATGGGGCGAATTCCGCGACGGCGATACCCTTGAGGCTCGTACCGAACGGATGCGCGCCGCCTGCGGCAAGGGTGCGGTTCCCAGCGTGGTGGTGGCCATTGAAGACGGCCGATTGCTCGGTGGCGCGCTGCTGATCGACAGCGACATGAAGATCCGCCCGCAACTGACGCCGTGGCTGGCGGGGGTTTATGTGAAGGCCGAAGAACGCGGGCGCGGGATTGCTTCGCAACTGGTCAAACGTATTGTTGAAGAAGCCAGAGCGTTGGGCGTACAGACGTTGTATCTGTACACCGATGCGGCGCAAGCACTGTATGCGCGGTTGGGTTGGGAGGTGGTCGAGGATCTGGTCTACGAGGATTTGCCGGTGACCGTCATGAAATTCAACATCCTTCATACCCCAGTGTAGGAGCTGCCGCAGGTGCGATCTTTTGATCTTCGTTTTTTACAATCAAGATCAAAAGATCGCACCTGCGGCAGCTCCTACATCAGAACGCCAGCTTGTAACCGATCAACAGCAACATGGTCGCCAGACACGGGCGCAGCAATTCATCGGAAATGCGCCCGGTCAGGTGGCTGCCCAGCCAGATGCCCGGCAGCGAACCCATCAGCAGGAAACCCAGCACGCCCCAATCCATGTTGCCCATGCTCGCGTGGCCAAGACCCGCAACCAGGGTCAGCGGTACGGCATGGGCAATTTCGGTGCCGACCAGACGGCGGGTTGGCAGCAGCGGATAAAGAATGAACAACGCGACCGTGCCGAGGGCGCCGGCGCCGATAGATGTCAGGGCGACCATGGTGCCGAGGATCAGACCGGTGATCACGGTCATTACGTTCAGGCGCGCGCCGCTCGGGTTGTAGTTGCCGCCCGCGCGATTATGGGCGAATTCGAGCAGGCGCTTCTTGAACAGAATCGCCAGCGCGGTGGCGAACAACACCCAGCCCAAGGCTTGCTTGATGATCGCGTTCATCGCCTCGGGCGCTGTGTGCAGACTGCTGAGAAACCACAAGGTCAGGGCGACTGCCGGCACGCTGCCAAGGGTCAGCCAACCGGTGATCGCCCAATCGATGTTGTTGTTCTTCTTGTGAACCAGTACGCCACTGGATTTGGTGATGGCCGCGTACAACAGGTCAGTGCCCACCGCGGTTGCCGGGTTGATACCGAACCACAGCAGGATCGGCGTCATCAACGAACCGCCGCCGACACCGGTCATGCCGACAATAAAACCCACCACCAGCCCGGCGATGACCAGGCCGAAATTTGCCAATTCCATTAAGACGTCCAGAAAAACGACAGGAAAAATCTGGCCCGCAGCATAGCGATTTTTCATATAACCACATATATCAATGCGGTCTATCGTTATGCCCGATTCCTACATCTAACACTGTAGGAGCTGCCGGAGGCTGCGATCTTTTGATCTTGATTAAAAGACAAAATCAAAAGATCGCAGCCTCCGGCAGCTCCTACAGTGGAGGTGTGGTTCAGTGCTGGCGCCGGCCCGGTTTGAAACTGTGATGCCGGTTGATCCACACCGTCGCCAGCGCAATCAGCGACAGGATCAACAGCGCCCACGGAAACGACATCGCCCCCGCCTGATCCAGCAGCAACCCGCCAAACAGGCCGCCGCCGGCAATTGCCACGTTCCAGGACGTGGTGAGCATCGCCTGCACCACGTCCACATGCTCGCCAGCCGAATCCGCCGCAGCCGTCAGCAGCAACGTTGCCGAGCCGCCAAATGACAGGCCCCACACGGCCATGCAGGTGTAGATCAGCCACGGCGACGCAGACATCAGCGCCAGCACCAGTGCAGTCACGGCAAATACCGCGAGGCTGATCAGGGTCAGCCAGCGCAGCCAGCGATCCACCAGCACGCCGATGATCCAGATTCCGACCAGCGAACACAGACCAAACACCAGCAGCACCAGATCGACACGCTCGGCCAGCCCGGCCTGCATCAGGAAAGGCGCAATGTAGGTGTAGAGAATGTTGTGCCCGAGCATCCAGGTCAGCACCACGAACAGCACCGGCCGCACGCCCGGCAGGCGCAATGACTGCAGCAACGGCAGGCGCTCGGCGCTGGCCTGGCCCGGACGATCAGGCACCGCCAGCACAATCCACGCCGCCAGCACCAATGCCAGCGCCGACATGATCCCGAACGACGCACGCCAGCCGATCAGGTTACCCAGCCACGTCCCCGCCGGAGTACCCAGGGACAGCGCCACCGGGGTGCCCAGCATCGCGATTGCCAACGCCCGCCCCTGCTGATGCACCGGCACGATCCCGCGGGCGTACCCGGCCATGATGCCCCACGACAGTCCTGCGGCCATCCCGGCGAGAAAGCGCGACGCGAGGGTCAGGCCGTAATGACTGGAGAACGTGGTCACCGTGTTGAACAGCAGGAAACCACCGACCGTCATCAGCAGCACCCGGCGCCGTGGCCAGCCCCGGGTGGCCACGGTCAGCGGAATCGCCGCGACTATCGAACCCAGCGCATACAGCGTCACCAGTTGCCCGGCGAGCACCTCACTGACGCCGAGCCCGGCGCCGATCTGCGGTAACAGCCCGGCCGGCAACGTCTCGGTGAGGATGGCGATGAAGCCGGTCATGGCGAACGCCAGTAACGCGGCGTACGGCAGTTTTTCTGTACGGGCGACGCGGTCGATGCGGTTGAAGTCGGTGCTTGCGGAGTCGGTCATGACAGGTGCAGCTCCCTTTTGAGCTAATTTTTATTTGAAACTGTATACAACTTACACCACCAACCCCTGTAGGAGCTGCCGCAGGCTTGGAATCTTTTGACTTGGTTTTTTTAAGATTCAGGTCAAAAGATCGCAGCCTGCGGCAGCTCCTACAGGGTTCACTGCACCGGGAGGAAATTCAGGAACAGCAGGCTCTGCGCGTAATTCAGGCCAATACGCCGGTAACGCTCGTCGAGCATCTGCGTCAGCAAGTCGAGCCGCGCGACGATCTTGCCGAATTCGGTGGCGAAGCTCAGGTTGCTGCCCTCCTCCGAGATTTCATTGGAGAACAGCAGCGGCTGGCCTTCCTTGTTCTGGCGCTGGGCCAGGATCCACGTGGCTTTCTCGATGTTGCGCGCGGCGTTGTGGACGAAGGTCGGGTTGATTGCGTCGGTCATGTAGAACTCGACGCGGTTGCCATGAGCGGTGACCAGCATGCTGCCAATGGCATAGATGAAGGCGCCGACCCGATCCCCGAGAAACTCCGGACTCATCGCATAGCTGAGCGCCGCCAGATCCTTGCGCCCGCCCAGCACCGGCAACGGTTGCTGCTGCTCGACCGCCAGGCGCACCTGTTTCACCGCGGTGTTGATGTCGAGGAACCCCGATTTGCGCAGTTCTTCCGGGTTGCGCAAATACAGCTTGCCCATCAACCGATAAAGACTGTTGAGGTTGTCGCGCATCGCCAATGTGGCCATGCGGTCGACGCTGGTCTGCAGGAATTCCTGCGGTTGACCGTCACGCATCTGAGCGATGAAACCGTTGCCGGTCTGGTGCGTGCAACCGCTGACAAACAGCGATGACAGACAGGCCAGCAGCAGACACGGGCGGCGAACAAATCGGATGATCGGGTGAAAAGCTCTCGGCATGAATTCTCGAACGGGCACATTCCTGCGCGGCGGGCGTCGCCGCATCCTGGCCAAGGATAGAGCCGGCAATTGCAAAAAAGTGCAGTGGCGGATCTGCCCGGTTGATTGGCGGCGAATGAGCGCCAAGCTAATTAGTCAGTCTTTATTGTTGAAATACACGATCAATCAGCTATAAACCTTCTTCCACTACCAAAATAGATTGACTAGTTACCTGTAGGAGCTGCCGAAGGCTGCGATCTTTTTGACCTTCGTTTTTTAGAATCAAGATCAAAAGATCGTCCGAACGCGACCCGAGCCTGCGGCAGCTCCTACAGGGGGAATTGTGGTGTTTTCAAAACAACAAAAAGGAAGGTCAACCATGCTTCAATCCCGTCACCTGCTCTCCGGCCTCGGACTGTCCCTGATGATCGCCACCCTCTCCGCCAACGCAGCCGGCCTGACCGCCGAACACAAAGCCTTTGGCAAAACCAATGACGGCACGCCCGTCGAGCAATACATCCTGCGCAACAGCCACGGCATGCAGGCGACCGTCATCACCTACGGCGCCACCTTGCAATCGCTGCTAGTACCGGACAAACACGGCAAAGCCGCTGACGTGGTGCTCGGTTTCGACGATGTTCAGGGTTACCAGAAAGGCACGGCGTATTTCGGCGCGACCATCGGCCGTTTCGGCAATCGCCTGGCCGAGGGTGCATTCGAACTCGACGGCAAGCGCTATCAAGTGCCGCAGAACGACAAGTCCAACGCCTTGCATGGCGGCACCCAGGGTTTCGACAAGAAAGTCTGGAAAGCGCAGGCAACCAAGGACAAGGATTCAGTCGGCGTGACCCTCACCTATCTGTCGGCGGACGGTGAAATGGGCTTCCCCGGCAATCTCACCACCGAAGTGACCTACCGCCTGACCGACAACAACGAGTTGCGCATCGACTACAAGGCCAGCACCGATAAACCGACGGTGCTCAACCTGACCAACCACAGCTACTTCAACCTCGCCGGTGCCGGCAATGGCGACATCCTCAAGCAGGTGGCCACCTTGCACGCCAGCCATTACACCCCGGTCACCGGCAAACTGATCCCGACCGGCGAACTGGCGCCCGTGGCCGGCACGCCGATGGACTTCACCCAGCCCACTGCCATCGGCACGCACATCAAGGCTGAACACCCGCAGCTGAAATTCGCCGAACCGAAACAGGGCGGCTTTGATTTCAACTGGGTGCTGGACACCAAAGGTGATGTGAGCAAAGTTGCCGCCGAGGTCAGTGATCCGCAATCCGGACGGCATCTGCAGCTGTTCACCAGCGAGCCGGGCGTGCAGTTCTACACCAGCAACTTCCTCGACGGTACGGTCAAGGGCAAGGGCGGCAAGGTCTATCCGCACTGGGGCGCGTTTACCCTGGAAACGCAGCACTATCCGGATGCGCCGAATCAGCCGGACTTCCCGAGCACGCGGCTGGATCCGGGGCAGACTTACAGCCATAGCGTGGTGTTGAAGTTCTCCGCGAAATAACACTTGCCTTGTGGTGAGGGGATTTATCCCCGATGGGTTGCGCAGCAACCCTGCTTCTTGGGGGGCGCTGCGCGCCCAT
>NZ_JABULD010000569.1:0-4099 GCF_014060985.1 Pseudomonas sp. MD195_PC81_125 | reverse complement strand
TCTCTGCCCCTCGGGATTTAAAATAAACGATTTTCCCCTGCGTTATTTTATAAAAAAAATGAAACTTACTCGAACGGACTCGAATATGTTCAAGCCAACTATTGGCCCGATTATCGGCCACACGACAACTCATCACGCGCGCATATTCATGCGCGCCGACAAGCAAGGCAATGCACCGGTATTTGCCGCCATTCGCTATCGGAAGTCTGGAACACAACAGTGGTCAGCTAGTACTTTCGCCGAACCCGATGCGCTGCGCGACATGACCGAAGTGTTCACCCTCAACAACTTGAGCAGTGACACCGAATATGAATACCAGACCGGCTGGTTCAGCCCGATGAATCCGGTCCATACCGTGGACAGTGTCGCCGAACTGCCGCTGCAGTGGCCGCGGGAAATCTACCGATTGCGCACCCGTTCCAGCAATGCCCTGCAGCCAAAGGCCTATATCGTCGGTTCTTGCCGCTATTTGCGCATGACGGCGGGGGTGCCGGTGCTGCCCCATCTGGGTGACCGGATCTTTGCCTCCATCAACCAATTGATCGAAGGTGCGCAGCCGCCGATCAGTGCCACCCTGATGACGGGTGATCAGGTTTATCTCGACGACCTTAATCTGTTCGCGCCTGATCGTGAATATAAGGACATCCTCAGCAAGTACCGTGCGGCCTTCTCTCAGCCGAATATCCAGCGTTTGATGTCCGGCACTTCGACTTATATGATCCTGGACGATCACGAAATCGAAGACAATTGGCCGGCGAATGCCGAACAATCAGATCAAGTGTTATATCGCAATGCAATGGCCGCCTATGAAATCTATCAAGTCAGTCACAGCCCGGCGCATGAACTTACAACTAACGAAAGGGTGAATCGGGCAAAACTCGAGCACTACTGGTATCAATTCAGTGACGCTGATATCGAATGGTTTGTGACCGACAGCCGCACCCGCCGCAACCTGTCAGCCGATGATCGCCGCATCCTCGATGAGGCGCAGGAACAGGCGCTGATCGCATGGCTGATCAATAGTCCGGCGCGGGTGAAATTCGTCGTGACCAGCGTAATGTTCTACCCGGATCGCCAACTGCTGGGCGACGACGCCTGGAAAGCTTTCCCGGAGCAGCGCCTGCGCCTGCTGGAAACCATCCGAACCCGACGCATCAAAAATGTCGTGTTTGTCTCGGGCGATGTGCATGGCTCGCTGACCTCCCGTCTGACCCACAGCGAAGACCCGGACTTCGAAGTCCATACCATCGTTTCCTCGCCGCTGTGCAACAGCAAGCTGCTGCCCTATGCCACGGCGTCGACGTTTATCCTCGATCAACCGCTGGCGCGCACGTCGACGGGTGATTATCAGCATGAGTTGACCAGCCCGGTCATCAGCGAAGACAACTTCGCCCATGTAGTCGTCGAGACTGATCAAATTCTGGTCAATTACCATGATCGTGATGGCAAGAAGCTGCAATCGATCAGCCTGAAATTACGCTGATATCTTGAAAGATCGCAGCCTTCGGCAGTTCCTACATTGGCATGCATCCACTGCAGGAGCTGCCGCAGGCTGCGATCTTTTTGATCTTTACTGCAACAATGCGGTATCAAGGACTTTAGAGGTCTCGCCGAGCACGCTCTCAGCCAGTTGCACAAATTCTTTAGTACTCACCGTCCCCAGATGCATCGCCCCGCGCAACACATCATCCAGCGAGCGCTTGTTGCGCGTCTTCAGACGAATTTCGCGATCCAGTTCCTGCAACACCATCACCGCCTTTGCAAGCTGCGCCGGGCTGATCTGTTCGCCGCGTAACGTCGTCACCTTCTGACTGGCTCTGGTCAATTTCGCCTGCAGCGCCTGATAACGCTCATCGCTTATGCCACCGGCACGGCGCACCAGTTCGATCGCGTAATACTCGGCAAAGCCTTCACTGATCCAGTCGCTGCGATGTTCATTGTTGATGCGCCCGAACACCTGCGCCAGCTCACGCACCAGCGCACTGCTGCCGCTCTCGCTGACCAGCGGCAAGCGCGTATTCAGATAGATCGATTCATGCGCGCCGAGACTGCCGCGCCACATCGGGTCGTTGGCGCCGACGATCAGCAGTTTTTTCGGATGCCGGGGATAGACCGCTTGCACCTGCGGCCAGACAAACGTCAGCAAGGTCAGCACATCCATGCGGCGCATGCCCTGCCCTTGCGGCGAAGCCACGCTGACTTCGGTTTCGCCCAGGCGCGTGCGGCGGCTGCCGAGGTGACCGGCGAGCATCCAGCCGGTCGGACGGTCGAACAGGCGTGATGGGTTGTCGATGCGAAATGTGTTTTTGCCGATGCGCGGCCAGGCGGTTTCAACGCTTTGCCAGCCATTGGGCAGTTCGAATTGCAGACGTGACACCAGCTCGATGCCATCCTGCTGATCGAGCCGGGCCGGCGGCACCAGATCATCACCGCGCAGTAGCGCCCAGGTCGGGGTCATGCGCGTGTCGAAGCTGCCGCTCTTGCGGCCGTGGCTGATGCTGACGCGGTAAGTCAGGCTGGGCTTGTCGCCGCTCGGACGCCAGAGGCCCCGAGCATGCTTGCCCGGAGACAATTGCCACTGACCATCAGCCTTGAAGTCGCTGTAGTGGCTGCCATCGCCGAGGTCAAAATCGAGGCTGCGTACCGCTTCGCCCTTGGCCACGGTCAGGCGCACTTCGGCCTGATCGCTTTGCGGCAGCAGGCGCACGTGGTAATCCAGATCGACTTTCTTTGCCGCCCACACCGGTGCGCTTAGCGCCAGCGGGGCGATCAGCAATGTCCGCAGCAATCCCCCAGCCATACACACTCCTTGTTCAATCCTGGAAACCCTTGGCGCTAACCGGCGCGGAAAATCAGGTGATCTTCCCAGTCATCCTCCGGCACGCTGCCTTCGGCGAGCATGCGTCCGGACTGGGAAATCCGTTCGTGGTGCACAGCGTCACGATCGCCACACACCAGGTGGTGCCACAGCGGCAGATCCTTGCCTTCGCTGACCAGCCGATAACCGCAGGTCGGCGGCAGCCATTTGAAAGCTTCGGCCTGGCCCGGAGTGAGCTGAATGCAGTCCGGGACAAACTTGATGCGGTTCGGGTAGTCGCTGCACTGGCAGGTTTTCAGGTCCAGCAGTTTGCAGGCGATGCGCGTGTAATAGACGCTGTTGTCTTCTTCATCTTCGAGTTTCTGCAGGCAGCACAGACCGCAGCCGTCGCACAGCGATTCCCATTCCTCGTGATCCAGTTGATCGAGGGTTTTGCGTTTCCAGAACGGTTCGACTTTGGCGGCCATGGCTCAAGCATCAACATCAGGTGGTGAAAAGGCCGCCAGTCTAGTGCCCAAGGCCTTGCGGGCCAAGCGCTGGCGACTGTCGGTAAATCGCGCTTGTCAGCCGAATCGCCGCCCAGTAGGGTTTTGCCACGAATTCATGACGCAAACACAGCAAGGAATCTTTTGATGAGTGCCAACCCTCGCGTTGCCGATTACGCCATTCACCCGCAGTTCACCGATCGCTGGTCGCCTCGTGCCTTCACCGGCGAAGCGATCCCGGAAGAAACCCTGCTGAGTTTTTTCGAAGCCGCACGCTGGGCGCCTTCGGCGTACAACTCGCAGCCGTGGCGTTTTCTGTATGCGCGTCGTGATACGCCGAACTGGGAGCGCTTCCTGGGGCTGCTGAATGAATTCAACCGCAGCTGGGCGCAACACGCGTCGGCGCTGGTGATCGTGATTTCGAAAACCACCTTCACCGCACCCGGTGCCAGCGAAGAGACCCCGGCGCTGTGGCACACCTTCGATACCGGTTCGGCCTGGGGCCACCTGGCGCTGCAGGCGAGCATCAGCGGCTGGCAAACCCACGGCATGGCCGGTTTCGATCAGGAGCTGACCCGCAAGGAGCTGAATATTCCGCAAGGTTATGCGCTGCACGCGGCGGTCGCTGTCGGCAAGCTGGGTGACAAGGCGACCCTGGCCGAGTACCTGCAGGCCCGCGAAGAGCCGAGCCCGCGTCGCCCGCTGAGCGAGCTGGCGGCGGAAGGCAACTTCACCCTTTAAACGCAAAAGATCGCAGCCTTCGCAGCTCCTACAGGGATCAATGTAGGAGCTGCCG
>NZ_JABULD010000593.1:0-13470 GCF_014060985.1 Pseudomonas sp. MD195_PC81_125 | reverse complement strand
CAGCGGCCCCAATATCTTAATGGGGCTGCTGCGCAGCCCATCGGGGATAAATCCCCTCGCCACAGGTCAGTGACCGGCGCAGCGTAGTCGTTAACCTTAAGTTACAAAACCTCCCGCCGATTTGAGCTATACAGAGACAGCGCTCGATAGTGGCTATCTGCTGTCGCCCTGCGCCTGCCAATAAAAACAAGAAAAACCAAGGGAGACTTCCAGTGAAGAGCTTGCTCTATCCCGCCGTCTCGCTGATGAACCGTCTGAGCTTCGGCATGAAGTTCAGCCTGATCAGCGTGCTGTTCCTGGTGCCGATGCTGGTGACCAATTTCTATCTGGTGCGCGATTCCTACCGCGAATTCCAGGGCACCCGGGTCGAATTGCAGAGCCTCGATCTGCTGGGCAGCAGCCTGAGCCTGCGCCGGGATCTGGAAACGCTGAATAATCTGGTGCAGATCAACGTTGTCCTCGGGCAGTCCGGCAAGGCCGACAACCTCGAGGCGCAGATCAGCAGCCTGGAGCAAGCCGTGCTGGCGCGCTTGCAAGGTCTGCAGGCGATGACCGACGATCCCGAGCAGGCCAAACTGTTCGACGGCAAACGCGACGAAATGATCAGCGCGTTCAAGGCTCAACAGGCGGAAAGCTCCCTGCAAAGCAAAAGCGCGATGATCGGCAAATTGCTTGGTAATGCGCAGATATTCAGCCAGATCATCGCCAGTCAGGCCGGGCTGAGCCGCGACAACCAGAGCGACATCCGCCAGCTCAGCGAATTGCTCACCAACATTACCCCAGGCGTCACCCAAACCCTCGGCGAAGGCCGGGCCATCGGCTCGTATTCGTTGGGGCAGGGCTTTCTCAACAGCTCGTCGAGTACCCGTTTCGACGAGTTGCTGGCGCAGATCGAAAAGCTCCAGGCCGAATACGCACTGAAATTGCAGGATGCCCTCGATTCCAGCAAAGCCGCGCGCGCCAGCCTCAGCGCGCCGTCCGACAGCAGCAAGACCTCGCTCAAACAGGCCAGTGAACTGTTTGAAGCGAAAGTCGTGGTGGCCGAGACCCTCGATACTCCGTGGCAGGCGTTTTACGACCAAGTCACCGGGCTGATGGCGCAGACCTACCAGCTCAATGACGCGACCTTGAAATTTCTCGATACCCAACTGCAGCAGCGCCTGGCGCAGAACCGCACGCACATGGTGTTGCAGGCGGTGGCGTTGTCGGTGGTGTTCGTGCTGATTTTCTATCTCTACGCGGGTTTCTACGCCTCGACCCGCACCACGCTCAAGCGTTTGGGCGCGATGATGGACAAGGTCGCGGCCGGTGACATGACGGTCAATTTCAAGGCCAGCAGCCGCGATGAACTCGGCGAGCTGGGCGAGGTGTTCAACGGCACCGTAAGGAAGATCCACGACCTGATCGAACGGGTCGGCCAAACCGTGGCCGAGGTCGAGCGCCAGGCCGGGCAGGTGGAAAACGTCTCCGCGCAAAGCAATCAGGCGGTGGCCGGGCAGCGCACGCAGATCGAGCAAGTGGCGACCGCGATGAATCAGATGTCGGCGACCTCGCTGGAAGTTGCACGCAGCGCAGCGGCAGCGGTGAGCAGTGCGCACAGCGTCAACGATGAAACCGTCAGCGGCCGCAAACTGGTGGAGTCGCAGCAGGGCAGCATTGCCGCGTTGGCCAGCGAGATCGACCAATCGGTGCTGGTGATCAATCAGTTGGCCAGCGACAGCCAGTCGATCAGCCGCGTGCTGGAAGTGATCAAGAGCATTGCCGAGCAGACCAATCTGCTGGCGCTTAACGCGGCCATCGAAGCGGCCCGTGCCGGCGAGCAGGGCCGTGGCTTTGCCGTGGTGGCAGATGAAGTGCGTACGTTGGCCAAACGCACTCAGCAATCGACCGAAGAAATCGAGCAGATGATCGCCAAACTGCATGGCGGCGTCGGTGCGGCGGTGAAAGCCATGGGCGTCAGCCATCAGATGGCCAACGGCACGGTCGGGCAGTCGGAAAAGGTCCAGCAGGCGTTGGAAAATATCCTGGGGGCGGTAGGCATGATCGTCGATCAGAACCAGCAGATCGCCGCTGCCGTGGAGCAGCAGACCGCCGTCGCGCATGACATCGACCAGAACATCGTCGAGATCAACCGCGCCGGTGAACGCACGGCCCAAGGTGCGCATCAGACCGAGGAAGCCAGCCGGGCATTGTCGGCGCAGGTGGTGGAACTCAAACAGCTGATCAGCGCGTTCCGCGTCTGAATACTGCCGAGAAACCTGTAGGGAGGGGATTCATCCCCGATGGGACGCGCAGCGTTCCGCCCCAAGCCTGCAAGTGATCAGGGACTGCTGCGCAGTCCATCGGGGATTAATCCCCTCACTACATGCTCATTCCAACAGGGGGAGCAGGGCAGATGTCAGAACATTTTGTAATGCATTGATACTTACGCGTGTAAGCCAATTCCTGTTTTCTTCCGACGGCTGGCTTTTCGTCATTAATGAGCCAGTATCCGTGTTCCGCTGATTGCGTCGAGGAGGCCGCTCATGTCCGTTGCAACCCTGGGAGTCCAGGGCCGTTGTGCTCATTGCCAGACCACGCAGCTACTCAAGCCATGGCAACTCAACGCCATCGCAATCAACGAACCGTTCACTTGCGCGCACTGCCAGAAAACTCTGGAGTTGCGTTGCCCGAAACAGATCAAACGCTTCAAGTCCCTCGATTCGCTGGGATTGCTGCGCTTCAGCGCCTCGGTAACCGTGTGCACCGCATTGCTGGTGGCGCTGGTCATGGAGTGGATCGGCCTGCTCAGCGTAACTGAACAGTTGAATGCGTCACTGATCGTGCTTTTCGCGTACTTCGCGCTACTGCGTTTTTTTTCACCACCGTCAGCACATGACCCTGATCCTCGACGCAGCCAGAGCGTATGCAAACCGACTGTAGGAGCTGCCGAGTGAAACGAGGCTGCGATCTTTTTGATCTTTGTTTTTTTTGCAGTTTCAAAAAGCAAGGATCAAAAAGATCGCACCTGCGGCAGCTCCTACACAGATCAATACAGCTTCAATGAAACCGACCTAGACTTACATCATCCCCTTCGACAAGGCAGTCTCCATGATCTCGATGTCTTCGTTCCATGCCATGCTCGTCCCGATCCTGAGCGGGATGATCCTGCTGGCCATCGGCTTCAACTTCCGCGACAAGAACGCCGGCGTCTTCGCCATGTGGATCGGCATGCTGATGATCCTGGCGACCGTGGTCTACAAGATCCTCGCCAAACTCAACGAATAAATCCGCGCCCGGCTCGCATTGATTCTGACTGCCTCGTACACTCGCTCAATTCGCCCCTTTGCGAGGTTGACCGCCTAGTGTTCGCTCGTCTGCTTGCTCTGCCCTGCCTGTTCCTTGTCTGCCTGATGACGCTGCTGCCGCTGGCCCCTGCCCACGCGGTCGGCTTGCCGGGACTGCTCAACTCCACCAAGGCGCAGCCCGAGGCGCAGGAACCGTTGGGCCAGTCACTGGATGAAGTCATCAAGTCGCTGGAAAACGACAAGCAACGCGCACAGTTGCTGAGCGATCTGAAAAAGCTGCGCGACGCCACAAAGAAAGCCCAGGTTTCACCGGAAGAAGGCGTGCTGGGCCTGATTGGCGGCACGCTGGCCAGTTTCGAGAAGCAGTTCTCCGGCGACGACAGTCCGCTGACCCGCTGGTCCGACGAGTTCGATCTGGCCAAGGACGAACTCGACAACCTGATGTTGCCAGCCAGCGAGTGGCTGCCGATCATCTTCGGCTTCGCGGTGATCCTGATGGTCTGGAGCCTGCTCGCCGCCGCGCTGATCTGGCTCGGTCACCGGGTGCGCATGCGCTTCGGCCTGACCGAAGAACTGCCGCAGCACCCCAAGGCCCTCGACATGCTGCGCTTCGCCCTGCGCAAGCTCGGGCCATGGCTGATCGCGTTGGTCATCACCGTTTACATGAGCTACGCGCTGCCGTCGTCATTGGGCAAGAGCCTGGCGATGGTGCTGGCGTATGCGCTGGTGGTCGGCACCTGTTTCTCGGCGATCTGCGTGATCGCCTTCTCGCTGCTCGACGGCCCGCACCGGCACCGGGCGCTGTACATCCTGCGGCATCAGGCGTTCCGTCCGCTTTGGCTGATCGGCAGCTTCGCCGCGTTCGGTGAAGCGCTCAACGACCCGCGCCTGGTGGAAAGCCTCGGCGTGCATTTGGCGCACACCACCGCGACCGTCACCAATGTCCTCGCGGCGCTGTTCACCGGGCTGTTCATCCTGCGTTTCCGCCGGCCAATCGCCCATCTGATCCGCAACCAGCCATTGTCCCGTCGCCTGACCCGCCGCGCCCTCAGCGACACCATCGATATCCTCGGCACCTTCTGGTACGTGCCGGCGCTGGTGCTGGTCGGGATTTCGCTGTTCGCCACCTTCGTCTCCGCCGGCGACACCAGCACCGCCCTGCGCCAGTCACTGATCTGCACGGTGCTGCTGGTGATGTGCATGGTGATCAACGGTCTCGTGCGCCGGCACTCACTCAAACCGCAACGCGGGCCGAAGCGCCATGCCTTGTACTCGGAACGCCTGAAAAGCTTCTTCTACACCCTCGCCCACCTGCTGGTGTGGCTGATCTTCATCGAGCTCGGCCTGCGCGTCTGGGGCAAATCGCTGATCGGCTTTGCCGAGGGCGAAGGCCACGACGTCAGCGTCAAACTGTTCAGCCTGATCGGCACGCTGATTTTCTCCTGGCTGGTCTGGATCCTCGCCGACACCGCCGTGCATCACGCCCTCACCCGCTCGCGCAAAGGCCTGGCGAATGCCCGCGCGCAGACGATGATGCCGCTGATCCGCAACGTGCTGTTCGTGGCGATTTTCATCATTGCGCTGATCGTCGCCCTGGCGAACATGGGTATGAACGTCACGCCACTGCTGGCCGGTGCCGGTGTGATCGGTCTGGCCATCGGTTTCGGTGCGCAGTCGCTGGTGGCGGATTTGATCACCGGCCTGTTCATCATCATCGAAGACTCGCTGGCCATTGATGACTACGTCGATGTCGGCGGGCATCTGGGCACTGTCGAAGGCCTGACCATCCGCACCGTGCGCCTGCGCGATATCGACGGCATCGTTCACACCATCCCGTTCAGCGAAATCAAAAGCATCAAGAACTACTCACGGGAATTCGGCTACGCGATCTTCCGCGTGGCGGTGCCGTACAACATGGAAATCGACGACGCGATCAAACTGATGCGCGAAGTCGGCCAGAAAATGCGCACCGACCCGCTGCAACGGCGCAACATCTGGTCGCCACTGGAGATCCAGGGCGTGGAGAGTTTCGAGTCCGGCAGCGCAATTTTGCGTGCGCGCTTCAAGACCGCGCCAATCAAGCAATGGGAAGTTTCCCGCGCGTTCAACCTGTCGCTCAAACGCCATCTGGACGAGGCCGGGCTCGATCTGGCGACTCCACGCATGAGCGTGCAGGTCATCACTGCCGGTGGTGGCCAGCCGAAGGAATAGCACTTCGCGCAGACACTCGGGTCACAGGCAGGGAGGCCAGAAAAACAATAACCATGGAGAAACCCGATGCAGCTGACACGTATCGCCCAGACTGTTCTGCTCACCCTGCTGGCCGGCACCGCCAGCGCCGCCACCCTGGACAGCACCCGCGAACAGATCGCCGCGCAAGCCAAGGCACTTGAACCGGAGCTGCTGGAAACCCGCCGCGACATCCACGCCCATCCGGAACTGGGCAACACCGAAACACGCACCTCTGAACTGGTCGCCAAACAGCTCAAGGCCATGGGCCTGGAAGTGAAAACCAACGTCGCCCGCACCGGCGTGGTCGCCATCCTCAAAGGCGCCCTGCCCGGCCCGACCGTGGCCTTGCGCGCCGACATGGACGCACTGCCGGTCAAGGAAGTCGCCGACCTGCCCTTCGCCTCGAAAGCCAAAGGCACCTACCTCGGCAAAGAAGTCGACGTGATGCACGCCTGCGGCCACGACGCCCACATTGCGATCCTGTTGAGCACGGCGAAAATCCTCACCGGTCTGCACGACACCCTGCCCGGCACCGTGGTGTTCTACTTCCAGCCCGCCGAAGAAGGCCCGAGCGACTTCATCCCCGACGGCAAGAACACCTGGGGCGCAAAAATGATGGTGCAGGAAGGCGTGATGAAATCACCCAAACCCGACGCCGTATTCGGTCTGCACGTCTGGGCCGGCGTTCCCGCCGGCCAGATCGCCTACCGCCCCGGCGCCACCCTGGCCAGCTCCGACGACCTGCGCATCAAAATCCTCGGCAAACAAACCCACGCCGGCCGCCCGTGGGACGGCATCGACCCGATCACCGTCGGCGCGCAAACCATCGTCGGCCTGCAAACCGTGGTCAGTCGGCGCACCGATATTTCGTCTTACCCGTCGGTGGTCAGCATCGGCACCATCAATGGTGGCACCCGCTACAACATCATTCCCGAGTCCGTGGACATGAGCGGCACCATCCGCTCCTACGACTACGGCATCCGCCAGAAACTCCACGCCGACGTGCGCCAGACCATCGAAAAAATCGCCGAAAGCGGCGGCGCGAAAGCCGACGTGACCATCATCGAAAAATACGACCCCACGATCAACAACCCGACACTGACGGAAAAAATGCTGCCGACGTTGAAGTGGGCAGCCAAGGATGACGTGGTCAATGCGCCGCTGGTGGGCGGCGCGGAAGACTTCTCGTTCTTCGCCAAGGAAGTACCGGGGTTGTTCGTATTTCTCGGCGTCACACCACGGGATCAGGACATGAGCAAGGCCGCGCCGAATCACAATCCGGGGTTCTTTGTGGATGAGTCGGCGCTGGTGGTGGGCGTACGCACACTGGCCTCACTGGCAACAGACTACCTCTACACCAACACCCACTAACCTGTAGGAGCTGACGAGTGCAACGAGGCTGCGATCTTTTAGTGTGCTGAAGATCAAGATCAAAAGATCGCAGCCTTCGGCAGCTCCTACACAGGATGAGCGTTAGCTCGGCTGCAGCTCTTGATCTTGATCCACGGGCGACGTCGGAAGGCTGAGTGGAGGGATTGATCCGGGGTGGGAGCGCAGCGACCGTTTGGCGCAGCCAAACACAGCGAGAGGAGGTGCAGCGAAGCAAACCGTAGGCGCTGCCCCCGGAACAATCCCGGAGCGAAGGAACCCCGAGCCCCAGCGAGCGGGCCGAACGCAGGAGCAAGCGTTTTTGGTTACTTTTGAGGCGTTTGTCAAAAGTGACCCGCCGTAAGGGCGGAACCCTAAGCCGCCGTTACCGCAGCAACGGATATTCACCCAAAACGATCAAACCACATCAACCCCCACATGAATCGCATCATGCCGCCAAAACTCCAGATCACAATCAATCAACCGCTCATGCTGATCATAATTGACCCGAGCAATCCGTAACCCCGGACTCCCGACAGACACGCGCAAAGCCGCCGCCGCATCCACCGCCAACGACGTCGGCACAATCTCGAACCGCACCCGCCCATAGTGCAAATCGTAATGCCGCGCATACAACTCGGTCATCGACTGATTCAAATCGAACCCCAGAATCCCCGGAAAATACTGCGGATTCAGATAATGCTCCACATACAGCACCAGCCGCCCGTCAATCCGCCGCGACCGGCAAATCTGGATCACGCTGGACAACGCCGGCAACTGCAACCACGCACACACCGCCGCCGAAGCCGGCTGCAGACGCGCGGAAATCACCTCGGTCGACGGCACCCGGCCCTGCGCACTGACCATCGCGTGAAAGTGACTGCGCTGCATCAGGTTGTACGCCAGACGCGGCGGCGAAACGAACCAGCCTCGGCGCTCCTCGCGATAGATCTGCCCCTGTGCCTCCAGTTGCAACAACGCCTCACGCACAGTAATGCGCGTAGTGCCGAACAACTCACTGAGCTTGCGCTCGGCCGGCAGCTTGCTGCCCGGCGCCAACAGGCCGTGATCGAGCTGCTCCTGCAGCACCTGGCCGATGGCTGTCACCGCTTTTGTTGCCTCATCGCGCATCAACGTTACCTATCTGGACTAGACCAGCACTGTTTCGGGGCAAAAACCGTACGGCCTGCAAGCCGTTTCCATGTCTTGCAAGCCTAGGCAGTGCAGATGACCGAGAGATGACAAACCCGCCCGACGGTCGCCCTCATGACTTGCAATACCTCGGCCAAGTCCCTTGCCAGCCGGGGCTTTGACCTTGGTCTACGCTTAGCGGGCAAGCGCCGAAACCGGGCCAATAAAAGGCCTGCCGGGCGACCGCCGACATCAAAGTGTCATCCAGCCCCCTTAAATTGGCTCAGGTATTGCTGACCTAGACCAACACAAACCGCAATCGCAGCGTTGAACACGACCAAGGAGCTTCGGAATGAAACAGCTTTTCCTGGCAACACTGTTAGGCTCGACCATTGCAATGTGCACCGCCGCCATGGCGGCCGACACCGATCTGAAAACCCTCGAAGCCGCTGCGAAAGCGGAAGGCGCCGTCAACAGCGTCGGCATGCCCGATGACTGGGCCAACTGGAAAGGCACCTGGGAAGACTTGGCCAAGACCTACGGCCTGAAACACATTGACACCGACATGAGCTCGGCCCAGGAAATCGCCAAGTTCGCCGCTGAAAAAAGACAACGCCACCGCCGACATCGGCGACGTCGGCGCCGCCTTCGGCCCGATCGCGGTCAAGCAGGGCGTGGTGCAACCGTACAAACCGAGCACCTGGGATCAGGTGCCGGCCTGGGCCAAGGACAAGGACGGCAACTGGGCATTGGCCTACACCGGCACCATCGCCTTCATCGTCAACAAGAAGCTGCTGCACGGTTCCGAAGTACCGACCAAATGGGCTGACCTCAAGGGCGGCAAATACAAGGTTTCCATAGGTGACGTGAGCACCGCCGCGCAAGCCGCCAACGGCGTACTCGCCGCGGCCCTGGCCAACGGTGGCGACGAGAAAAACCTCCAGCCGGCCCTGCTGCTGTTTGCAGACATCGCCAGGCAAGGTCGCCTGTCGATGGCCAACCCGACCATCGCCACCATGGAAAAAGGCGAGATCGAAGTCGGCGTGGTCTGGGACTTCAATGGTCTGAGCTACAAGGCCAAGATGGCCAACCCGGATGACTACGTGGTGCTGATCCCGTCCGACGGCTCGGTGATTTCCGGCTACACCACCATCATCAACAAGTACGCAAAAAACCCGAACGCCGCCAAGCTGACCCGCGAATACATCTTCAGCGACGCCGGCCAGACCAACCTGGCGCGCGGCAACGCCCGTCCGATCCGTGCCGAACATCTTCAACTGCCGGAAGACGTGAAAGCCAAGCTGCTGCCAAACGAGCAGTACAAGAACGTCACGCCAATCAAGGACGCCGACGCGTGGGAAAAAACCTCCAAGGCCCTGCCGCAGAAGTGGAACGAAGAAGTCATCGTCGAGATGAAGTAATCCTTCATCTGTAGGAGCTGCCGCAGGTGCGATCTTTTGATCTTGCTTTTAAAACCAAAATCAAAAGATCGTCCGAACGCGGCCTGAGCCTTCGGCAGCTCTTACAGGGGTTTTCATTAGGTTTCAGCGTTTGGTAATCACCACCTCCAGATACTCGCTCGGCACCACCAGCGAACCGGCTCCCGCCCGATTCGAGCGGTTGAGCAAGTCCGCCAGATCACTCTCCAGCGCCTGACCGCTTTCCGGCGGTAATGCCGCGAAGGCCTTGTGCACCGGCCCGTACCAGTGGCGGAAAATGTCGACGAAATGCGCCGCCGAGCGATAGCGGAAGTTGAACGAGCGGCGGGTGACCTGCAGTAGAAATTCGCGCTCATTGAAGTGGCTGTGCAACCACGCTTCGGTGCCCCAGTTCGACGGCGGCTGGGTCACGGCGGGAGGCGGGACGTGGCGACCAAGCACCTTGAACATCTGGCCGACGAAACCTTCCGGCGTCCAGTTCGCCAGACCGATGCGCCCGCCCCTTCGGCAGACCCGCGCCAGTTCCGCTGCGGCAGTCGCCTGATCCGGGGCAAACATCACGCCAAAGGTCGACAGCACCGCGTCGTAACTCTCGTCGGCGAACGGCAACGCTTCGGCATCGGCGACCTGAAAAATCACCTCCAGATGCTCGGCCCGCGCCCGATCCTGCCCACGTTCGAGCAGCGCCGCGACATAGTCGGTCGAGGTCACCTGGCAGCCACGCCGCGCTGCCGCCAGGGTTGCATTGCCGTTACCGGCGGCGACATCCAGCACCTCTTCATCGCAGCGCAGGTCGCAAGCCTCGGCGAGGTTTTCGCCGACGATCTGCAAGGTAGTGCCGATCACCGCGTAATCGCCGCTGGCCCAGGCGACTTTTTGGCGCTCCTTCAGACCCGTCAGATCAATGGGCGTACTCATCAATCGTGCTCCGCAGCAGGTTGGAGAACTTCATTCAGCCGTGGTCGGGTCAATGACCGTCATCACCCGTGCCACGCTGTTGGCCGGGAAGCCGCCCAGCCTGGCGTGCTCGCGCACCTGCTCCTCGTCAGGGGCGATGTAGACGCAATAGATTTTGTCGGCCGTGACGTAACTCTGCAGCCACTGCACCTGTGGCCCGAGTTCACGCAACACCTGGCAGGAGGTTTGCGATACGGCTTTTAGTTCTTGCGGCGACAGCTTTCCGGCCCCTGGAATCTCGCGTTCAATCACGAATTTCGGCATGGCAACCTCGCGTTCTTTTTATCAAGGACAGGGTCGGCAGTGACCCTGCCTGTTCACTATCGCGCCGAGGGTCGATGGCGTCCGTGCCAATCGTCCGAAGAGCACGTAAAACAAGGGCTGTGCCGATGAATGGCGGTTTTTTGTAAAGCCTGCGAAACACCGTCGGGACTGCTCGGGATGGCGAGGAGCAATCAATTTTCGTTGTTGCAGCCATCGGCGAATTTACGGTAATCCAGCACTTGGGTTTTGCCTGCCGAATCGAGGTAGGTCATGCGCGCATCGACAATGCCGCAGGTCACCGAGGTGTCCTGGGTCATCGACAGCACTTTCTGCACGTCCAGGTGCGTGCCGTAGGTGTAGGTGTGCGGGGTGATATCGGCTTCGGCACGGGCCGACAGGGTGCAGATGTTCAGGGCGGCGAACAGGCAGGCGGCGATCACGGATGTGCGGGTCATGGCGGTTACCTCAAGGCGTGGGTGGGTTGAGCCGAGGCAAGCTGGATGCGCCTCGATGGAGCCTATTTGAGGCGCCTGAGGTATCACGTCTGTGTCTGGAAATGCCCGTTATGACGCGTTGTGTATCTGCGCCACCCGGAGATACACAGCGATACAAAACCCTGAAAAAATCGCGTTTTTGCGTGTGTATGTATCCGTCATGGCGCCAGATACACTGCAATACAAACCCTGGCAGGCAAGCCGGCGCAGGCTCGATAGACTGCATGGCATTGCCCTTTGATAGAGGTTCTGCACCGATGGAACATGTCGATCACATTCTCATCGTCGACGACGACCGCGAAATCCGCGAGCTGGTTGGCAATTACCTGAAAAAGAACGGCTTGCGCACCACCGTGGTCGCCGATGGCCGACAGATGCGCAGTTTTCTCGAAGCCAACACTGTCGACCTGATCGTGCTCGACATCATGATGCCCGGCGACGATGGTCTGCAGTTGTGCCGCGAATTGCGCGTGGGCAAACACAAGGCCACGCCGGTGCTGATGCTCACCGCGCGCAACGATGAAACCGACCGCATCATCGGCCTGGAAATGGGTGCAGACGATTACCTGACCAAACCGTTCGCTGCCCGCGAACTGCTGGCGCGGATCAACGCCGTGCTGCGGCGCACGCGGATGCTGCCGCCAAACCTGGTGGTCACCGAAAGCGGTCGTATGTTGGGTTTCGGCCGATGGCAGCTGGACACCTCGGCCCGTCACCTACTGGACCAGGACGGCACGCTGGTCGCGCTCAGCGGCGCCGAATACCGCTTGCTGCGGGTGTTCCTCGATCACCCGCAACGGGTGCTCAGCCGCGATCAGTTGCTCAACCTGACCCAGGGGCGCGAGGCCGATCTGTTTGATCGTTCCATCGATCTGCTGGTCAGCCGCCTGCGCCAGCGTCTGCTCGACGATGCGCGCGAACCGGCTTACATCAAGACCGTGCGCAGCGAAGGTTATGTGTTCTCGCTGCCGGTGGAAATTTTCGGGGCTTCGGCATGAGTTTCAGGCTGCAGTGGCCACGAACGCTGGCGTCACGCTTGTCGCTGATCTTTCTGGTCGGGCTGATCCTCGCTCAGGCGCTGTCGTTTGGCGCGCAGTACTACGAGCGTTTCCAGAGTGCCCGAAGCACCATGCTGGGCAATATGCGAAACGACGTCTCGACGTCGATCGCCATCCTCGATCGCTTGCCCGCGCAGGAACGGCCCGCCTGGCTCAAGCAACTGTCCCGCACCAACTACGACTATCTGTTGAGTGTCGGCGAATCCGGTGCGCCGCTCGACCCCGAGGCCGACGAGGTGCCGGTGGCCGTGACCTCGATCAGCGCCGCGCTCGGCGGTGCACACCCGCTGAGCTTCACCCGGTTTGCCGGGGAGCAAAAACACTTTCAGGCCCATGTCAGACTCAGCGACGGCAGCCCGGTGACGATTGATGTGCGTCCGGCCATGCCGCCCTTGTCGCCGTGGCTGCCGGGGGTTTTGCTCGGACAACTGGCGCTGTTGATCGCCTGCACCTGGCTGGCGGTGCGCATTGCCATCCGCCCCCTCGCCCGCCTCGCCAACGCCCGTGGACACCCTCGATCCCAACGCCCATCCCGTGATGCTCGACGAGCAAGGCCCGATCGAAGTGGCCCACGCCGCGCGGGCCTTCAACGCGATGCAGACACGCATCGCCGCGTATCTGAAGGAGCGCATGCAACTACTGGCAGCGATTTCCCACGACCTGCAAACCCCGATCACCCGCATGAAGCTGCGTGCCGAGTTCATGGACGACTCAGTGGAAAAAGACAAACTGTGGAGCGACCTCGGCGAAATGGAGCACTTGGTCCGCGAAGGCGTGGCCTACGCCCGCAGCATCCATGGTTCGACCGAAGAAAGCCGGCGCACCGACCTCGACGCCTTCCTCGACAGCCTGGTGTTCGATTACCAGGACATGGGCAAGGATGTACGCCTGATCGGCAAGAGCGCGGCGGTGATCGATACCCGCCCCCAGGCCCTGCGGCGGGTGCTGGTGAACCTGACCGACAACGCGTTGAAATTCGCCGGTGCCGCCGAAGTCTGGGTCGAAGCCCATAAGGATAGCCTCGCAATCACCGTCATGGATCGTGGCCCGGGCATCGCCGATGCCGAACTGGCGCATGTGCTGCAACCGTTCTATCGCGTGGAAAACTCGCGTAATCGTGATACCGGCGGTACCGGTCTGGGACTGGCGATCGCTCAGCAACTGGCCATGGCCCTCGGAGGTTCGCTGACCCTGAGCAATCGCGAGGGCGGTGGGCTGTGTGCCGTGCTGAGGCTGCCGC
>NZ_JABULD010000200.1:0-6898 GCF_014060985.1 Pseudomonas sp. MD195_PC81_125 | reverse complement strand
ATTCGGGTCGGTGGTAGTTGGACGGCTAATATCAGTCTGCCTGTTGAAACACAGCCACTGACTTATTATGCCATTCAGAAAGTCGGCACATACTCATCCTCTAGATCCAATCTGATGACTGTGGTTTTGAAAGTGGCTCCGGTCATCGATTCCCCGTCACCAGGAGCAGTGGTACGCGCCAGCGCTCAACTATTGATTACCGGACGGGGTACGCCGGGAAAAACAATTGACGTGATGAAACCCGGCGGTGGTGTTTTACATGCAACAGCACTTGTTAAATCCAACCGCACATGGGAGGCCCCGTTCAACCAGGATAATTATCCTAACGGTGGTCTGGTCGAAATGCAGGCTGGTCACCGCGGGCTGAATGACTGGACTGCAACGCAATATTTCACCTTGCTTCTGCGGCCGACAATCACGACGCCATCCGAATCAGCAGTGACCGATCCGAGAGGTCCGATAGCGGGGGGGAGGGCTGTTTCAGGTGCCGTTGTCGAAGTCCTAAAGGATTTGGAACATTCATTCAAGATTGGCCAGGGCACAGCAGAAAGCAACGGACAATGGCAGGTCACTGCGTTCACTCAAGACATGCCGCCGGGCAGCTTTACGATTGTTGCGCGGCAGACGCTGTCAGGCGTCACTTCCGATGTAAGTTTGCCGCGCTCGTTCAAAAATCCGCCCCCCTGCACTGACCTCCGTCAGCGTCACCTATCCAACCCTCACCACCATCGAGTTTTCCGGCGCAGGTTTTACCGGCGCCACGGTTGAGATCACCATCGTCAACGGCCCGGAAGAGGCGACACCGCCGCCTGTCGTAGTCGTGACCGCAGGCAGTTGGAGAACGACCTCACAGAAATGGCCCTTCGGCGTTTACAATTTGAAGGTCGTGCAGAAAGTTTCCGATAACGCCGGAGGCTGGATTCCCTCCCACGAGTACCTGTTCAGGACTTCATCAGAGTTGCCGGCGCCCACGGAGGTGACTCACACCGTTTCCAATTACACCCCGACCTTCACCGGAAAGGGCTTTATCAACGCTTCGGTCGAGGTTACCGACAAGGCCGATGGCAGTGCGGTTGCTCCGGCAACCACCGTCACGGCGCAAGGCTGGTTGACCCGGGCTACTCAGGCTTGGGCGCCCGGTTCGACGCGCACGGTGAAAGTCGTGCAAAAACTGGGTGAAGCGGTGTCGCCTGCGGTGGAGCGGATCATCAATATCGACCGTTTTCCGGCGCCGACTGAGCTGGCTTGTACGGTGGTCGATTACACGCCGGTCCTGACTGGCAAGGGGGTCAGTGGCGCGACGGTGCACGTGACGGACAAGGCAACCGGCGCGCCGATCGCACCGCCTGCACCGGTCACGGCGCAAGGGTGGTCGGCACGGGCCTCTGCAGTCTGGGAGCCGAACACCACCAAGGTTGTGTTGTTGGTGCAGAAGGACGGTGCGCTCGCTTCCGCCGCGGTGGAAATGACAATCACCGTGCCGCTGCTGGCTCCCGTTATCACTGATGTCGAGGACGATGGACTGTCACCGAAAATCTCCGGCACCTGCTGGCCCGGCGCGACGCTGAGCCTGAAATACAGCGACAGCGCGAACGAGCACCGGCCGGTCGGCACCAGCGGCACATGGACCTTCAAGCGCGAAGCGGGATTCGCCCCGGACAAGCAGCACACCGTGACGGTGATCCAGAGCGTTGCCGGGCGCCCATCGCCACCCGTTTCTCAAGCGTTTACAGTCAGCCCGGAGCAACTGGTGATCACCGAGCCGACTGAAAACACAGACACCCACTACAACATGACCGTGCGCGGAATCAACGGCTACAACGGTGCGACGTTGCAACTGCGGGATGCGCAATTCGGGCGGAATCTGGGTGAGCCGAAACGGCTGACCACTCATGGCGCCTGGTTCGTCGAACTGAAAAGGCTCGAGTATCGCAAATACCAGATCGATGCCGTGCAAACCATCGCGGGCAGACCTTCTTTGCCCAGTGCCGTGCGCAGCTATTTTGTCGTGCTGGTGCCGCCGGTCATCGAGGTGCCGGCACCGAATCAATCGCTGGCCCGGACCTCGACGCTTTCGGGCACCGCCGAACCCTTTGGTCAAGTGACGATCTGGCGTGAAAATCCCAGTGAAATCCTGCTCGATAAAGTCCCGGTCAACTTTGTGGGCGAATGGCGTGCCGAGGTAACGTTGCCGGTCGGCAACTACACCGTAAAGGGCCGGCAATTCTTCGAGACCCACGCGTCCAGGGAAAGTCCTCCGCGCACTTACAAAGTGGTGCCTGCCGCCCCGGTGATCGAAAGCCCCGGACGCGGCGTGCACATCGGTCGTCAGGTCGTGGTGTCCGGCTTTGGCTATCCGGGCGACACCGTGCTTGTGACGTTGACAGGCAGCAGGGGTACGACGCGCGCAAGCGCCCCGGTGCTTGAGGACCGTACCTGGTCACTGACGCTGGAAACGGGGCAGTCCGTCGGCCCTGCGAATCTGGTGGCGGTGGCTTCGCGTGATGATTTCGACTCTGCCGCCTCGGCTGCACTTCCAGTGGTACTGGGCACCTATTTGCCAGCTATCGATGAGCCGGCACCGGGATTCCGGGTCGAAAATCCGCTGCGTTTCGTCGGCAAGGGACGCACGGGTGTCGGCTGCGTTGTGCCTTGGTTCAACCCTGACACCGTGCTGAGCGCAGGCATTGCCGTCACTGCTCAAGGCTGGAGCGGCGAGGCAACGCAGCCCCTGCTGCCTGGCGGCCAGTGGTGTCGATTCCAGCAGACCATCACTGACGCTGCGGATGGCTCGACCGTATCCGACTGGGTTGAAAGCGAGCGTTTCGAGATCACGTCGATTGCTCCGGGAGCCCGACCATGACCGAGCCTTTGATCCGCCCGGTGCAGCAGTGGCTGAGACAGGTATTCAGTGACGAACAGCGCGAAACCTACGCCGATTTTTGTGATCACCTGGAAAACGGTGGTTCGGTTTTTCCGCTGGTCGAACAAGGCGTTCAGGGGCTGGTCAGGCATTACCGGTTGAGCCCCGACGATGCGCAGACCTTTTTACGCAGGGCCAACAGCCTGGCGGTGTTTGTCCGGCGCCAGTTCATTGAACATTCGTTGAGCGGTTCGAACGCCCGGGTCACCCGCCCCGGGAGCGGTCTGTTGTCGAGGGTCGATGGGCCAAGCTACGAGCAGCTGTTCTCGCCAGATTTCGATGCCATGTGCCCGCCGCAGGCACTGGAGTCAATCGTCTCCCCGGTGGCCTACCTGATTGAGCTGTTGCGCTGGATCGAAGAGAAAATACTCCCCATGGGCAGCGCCGATAAGCTCGATTTGCATGAGCGTCGGCAGGATCTGAAGAGGCTGCGGGTTGACTTCAATGCCGTGCATCAGGCGGTGTCGGCGCTGGACATCATCGTCCCGGTACTCGAAACGTTCATCGAGGAAAACGATAACGCCACTGACCTCGAAGAGGCGTTGATCCAGACCCGTTATCCCAACGGTCTGCCGTACTACCAGCACTGGGTCACGCTTGATTTTGTCGCCCGGGAACATGGCTTGTCGGTGGGCAATATCGTCCAGATGGTGGATTTGGCCTATCCCTACTTCCTGCAGCCCGAGGCGTGGGACAACGATGCCGGTCGCGCCTTTACCCATGCGTCGCGGTTGGGGCCCTACCAGCGTGAACTGTTGACGGAGGCGCCCACTGACGAGGCAAACAAACTCGAATATTACCAACGCAACTTTGGTACGACCGTAGAAGATTGGCAGGACCTCAATCAGGTGAAGTTCTTTGGCCAGCAAACAGGGCTGGACACCCGTGATATCGAGTCGTTGCTGTCGATTCGCGAATTCGCCCCGACGCGTTCGGCCAACGTCACTGTGTATGAAAGCGAGCAACCGGGCGCTGACGAGAGCCAGCGATCCGGCTCGGTGTACCTCAATGCCGCGACCAGCCCGGCACTCGGCATTGTTTACAGTGAAGACAGCACAACTTTTCTGCATCGTTTTACACAAGACCCGGCCACCATTGACCGCTACGAACGAATGAATCGCAAGTTGCGTCTGGATCGATGGCTGGAACTGCCCAGCGAGCAGGTGGACGCGTTGTTGACGGCGGCGATCAGGGCAGAGACACGTCAGGCGCAACGGGCAGACCCGTGGTGGATTTCCACCCATCAGGTGCAGGCCCTCGGCTTGTTTCAGTCGCTGCGTGAACGCTATGGCTGTTCGGCAGAGGACTTCGCGGCATTTCTCGATGAAATCCCGATTTACGGCCGTGCCGATGCCCTGTCACTGTTCGATCGTACCTTCAACAGCCAGGGCAATTATCGTCAGCCCCTGGTGCTGGACGGCGAAGCATTTGCGACGCTGCCGGCACAGTCCGGGACGGCGCTGACGATCAGCCAGTTGTGCAGCGGATTGGCTATCGATCTGCAGACATATGCCTACCTTGCGGTCGCGATCGAACGGGCACACGGGTTCAACGGCACGCTCAGGCGCACCCCGGCAGTCATTTCGAGTTTCTACCGTTTGGTGAAGTTGCCACGGTTATTGGGCATTACCCCGGTCGAAGGGGTGTTGATGCTGACCCTGCTGGGTGGCGAGCGCTGGGTCGACGGGCTGGCAGGTGTACCGCGCCTGTACACACGACTCGAAAGCCAAACCCCACCGGACGTGCTCAATCTGATTGATGCCCTGCACGCCTGTGTATCCTGGTGCAGGGATCGCGAAATCCCTGTGCTGTGGACGTTGAACCACGTGGCACCGCTGCAGGCGCTGGCGGTAGCCACGCAGGCTGAGCGTCGGTTGTTTGAGCAGATTCTCAACCTGCTGCCGGCGACGCTGTTCAACAATGCCGGGTTGTCGATGGCTGGCGTGCCCTCGCTGGAAGGGCTGGACTGGCTGCATTTGCTGACCGAGCTGGTCGACGACAGGGGGTTGATCATCGATCTGCAATTACCCGAGGCCCAATACCTGAGCCTGGCCAGGGAAATCTTCGACCAGGCCATCAGGGAAGGGCTGGGCGAGAGCGAAGACGCCGTTCGGAGCGTTCTTGTCGAGCGCATGCTCGGCGTGCTGTTGCAGGCGCGGGAAGCGCAGGTCTCGGTCGTCAGGGAGTGTCTGGTGGCGTACACCGGCCTTGATATCGAACGCGGATTGCTGATGCTGACCTGGGCACAGTCCACCGTTTATCAATTGCTGTCTCAGGTCAGCGCGCGTGCCGATCGTGATGCGGCTGATGCGCTCAGGCGCGCTGCACGTGCCTCTGAACAACCCGACCCGCTGCTGAGCTTGTTGGCTGACGTGCGACGTCGCAGCGCCGTGACGAACCAGCTGGATCTGTCTGCGGTGTTGCTCGAAGACTTTCTGCAGTACGGCCATAAGGCCTGGATGGCTCAGAACGATCGACATCTGCTGTCTATCCGTACCCTGTATTACCTGAGCACACTGGGTCGGGCCTTCGAGCTGAGCGCGCAACCGGCCGGCAAACTGCTCGATTACCTGCGTCAGGTCAATGCATTGCCCAGCCCTCTGACAGGCGACGCGTTGCGCTTGGCACAGGAAGCGGCCGCGTTGCGACTGGCGGCGTTTTTCGACTGGAGCGTGCAGGAGGTGCGTGAGTGTGTCAGCCGTATCGACCCGACGTTGAACATTCTCAAGACACTGCCCCAGCTCGATTTGCTGATGCGCATCCGCGTCTTGGCCCGGCACAGCGGCATGGACGCCCTGACGATTTTCCTCGTGGGCAGTCTGCCGGAAGACGTCAACAAGGATGCGTACCGGTTCGCCGCCGAGCGTGCGCTGCTCAGCCTTTCAGACAGCCGCGAGTCGGTGGTGACCTTCGCCGATGAGGTGACGCAACCGCTGGTCACCATGACCTGTGTGGTGGACAAGACTGAGGCGGTGGCCGGCAAGGACGACGAGAAAGTGATGTTTATCGTGACGCTGCGCGATGCCGACAAGCGGCCACTGAGTGGCGTCAATGTGTACTGGCAAGTGAGCCTCGGCACGATTGTGCCCAAGGCCACTGAAGTCGATGGAACGGTAACGGTCGAGTATCTGCCGGGCAAGGTCATGGGGCAGGAAACGCCGCTGTTCTGGCTTGACCTGATCGACGCGCAACAGGCCCCGACCATCAACATCGCCGATGACCCCGATACGCTTTTCTTCCCGGCACCATTAACGTCTCTGGTGCCGTTGGAGCCGGTTCCTGCGGGGCAGGAAATCGCGTTGTACGCCACGCTGCGCGACAACTATCGAAACCCCGGACGCAATCGTCTGGTGCGCTGGTTTGCCAGACCGGCCAGCGGCAGCAGCGGCACGGCGGTGATCCGTCCCGAACAGAATTATGCCGATGCCGAGGGGGTTACACGGGTGTACGTGTCGAGTCCGTCCGGTGGCACGTTCATTTTCAGCGTGCGCTGCGAAGCCAATAACCACCAAATAGATTTTGACCCGGTCACTTTCACCGAAGCCCCGATTCTCCAATGACAGCGTTGGTTGACGCAGCGTTAACCCCACGACTCAGGACAAGACCATGACTCAACGCAAGTTGTCACCCTTGTTGGAAAAGCGCCGCGCAGCATTGGTCGATTACTGCATCGGTCAGGCTGCCAGGGAAAATTACTCTTTCGTGAAAACGCCGCAGGACCTGTTCGAGTTATTGCGCATGGATCCGCTGGACAACTACCCGGTGCAAAGCTCGTGGGTCGCCGAGGCGACCAGTTGCGCGCAGCAATTCATCCATGCGGCCTATCGCAAGCTTGAGCCGGGTTACAGAGACACGGTTTTCCCGACAGAACACTTGAAACTCTGGGAGCTGTACAGCAATTACCCCGACTGGGCGGCGCTGACGTTGATCGCATACTATCCGGAAAACTTCATCAATCCCTTTGTGCGGCAACGC
>NZ_JABULD010000332.1:0-3243 GCF_014060985.1 Pseudomonas sp. MD195_PC81_125 | reverse complement strand
TCTTCAAGAAAACCTGCGCAAAACTGATCAACACCACAAAAAAGTAGAGTGAGCTTTGTGGCGAGGGGATTTATCCCGATCGAGCTGCGCAGCGGTCCCAGCTCTTGGGGCCGGCTTCGCTGCCCATCGGGGATAAATCCCCTCACCACAGGTTTCACTCCTACAGGTTTTGCATCTGCCTACAAATGGTGGGCAGTCTCTGCTTACTCAGCCTTCAGCGTTTTTACACCTTCGCTGGTGCCCAGCAACAGCAGATCCGCCGGACGCGCCGCGAACAGGCCGTTGGTGACCACGCCGACGATCGCGTTGATCTGCGCTTCCAGCTCCACCGGGTTGGTGATCTGCAGGTTATGCACGTCGAGGATGATGTTGCCGTTGTCGGTCAGCACGCCTTCGCGGTACACCGGGTCGCCGCCCAGTTTCACCAGTTGGCGGGCGACGTGGCTGCGGGCCATCGGGATCACTTCCACCGGCAGCGGGAATTCGCCCAGCACCGGCACCAGTTTGCTGGCGTCGGCGATGCAGATGAAGGTCTTGGCCACGGCCGCGACGATCTTCTCGCGGGTCAGGGCGGCGCCGCCGCCCTTGATCAGGTTCAGGTGCGCGTCACTCTCGTCGGCGCCGTCGACGTAGAACTCGAGGTCGCTGACGGTGTTCAGCTCATACACCGGAATGCCGTGGCCCTTGAGGCGCGCGGCAGTGGCTTCGGAACTGGCGACCGCGCCATCGAACGCGCCCTTGTGCTGGGCCAGCGCATCGATGAAGCAGTTGGCGGTGGAGCCGGTGCCGACCCCGACGATGCTCTTGTCATCGAGTTTCGGGAGGATGAAGTCGACGGCGGCCTGAGCCACTGCCTGTTTGAGTTGATCCTGGGTCATGCGGGCTCCGGAAGCGGGCAAGGTGAGTTCGGAAAGGCCGGCATTATAGCCCCCATGCCCGGCGAAAACTCCTGTGGTGAGGGGATTTATCCCCGATGGAGGGCGAAGCGCTCCCAGCCCCCCTCGCAAATATTGCGCTCTCAGGTTGACGACGGCTGCGCCGCCGGTCGGGGATAAATCCCCTCACCACAATGAGGTTTACATCACAAACTGTTTGCCCCGGCTAAAACCCCCTGTTCAGTGTGGTCGTGCGCCCAAAAGCCGGGTTAGACTCGTCGGTCCCGCCCAATCGCCAGTGATGCTTTCCGATGCTCGAACAGTACGTCAAAAAGATCCTCACCTCGCGCGTTTATGACGTTGCCGTAGAAACCCCGCTGCAGAACGCTCGCCAGCTCTCCGAGCGGCTGGGCAATGACATTTGGCTCAAGCGTGAAGACTTGCAGCCAGTGTTCTCGTTCAAGATTCGCGGCGCCTACAACAAGCTGACCCAGCTGACCGACGAAGAGCGCGCCCGTGGCGTGGTCACCGCGTCGGCGGGCAACCATGCGCAGGGTCTGGCGCTGGCGGCGAAAGTGCTGGGCGTGAAAGCGACCATCGTTATGCCCAAGACCACTCCGGAGATCAAGGTCGAAGGCGTGCGTTCGCGCGGGGGCAAAGTCGTGCTGCACGGCGATTCGTTCCCGGAAGCACTGGCGTACTCGCTGAAACTGGTCGATGAAAAGGGTTACGTCTACATCCACCCGTACGACGATCCGCACACCATTGCCGGGCAGGGCACCGTGGCGATGGAAATTCTGCGCCAGCACCCGCAACCGCTGGACGCGATCTTCGTGCCGGTCGGCGGCGGCGGTCTGATTGCCGGTATCGCGGCGTACGTGAAATACCTGCGTCCGGACATCAAGGTCATCGGCGTCGAGCCGGACGACTCCAACTGCCTGCAAGCAGCCATGGCCGCCGGTGAGCGCGTGGTACTGCCGACCGTGGGCATCTTCGCCGACGGCGTGGCGGTGGCACAGATCGGCCAGCACACCTTCGACATCTGCAAAGACTACGTCGACGAAGTGATTACTGTCAGCACCGACGAGATTTGCGCGGCAATCAAGGATATCTACGACGATACCCGCTCGATCACCGAACCTGCCGGCGCCTTGGGCGTGGCGGGGATCAAGAAGTACGTCGAACTGCGCGGCGTCAGCGGCCAGACCTTCGTCGCCATCGACTCTGGAGCCAACGTCAACTTCGACCGCCTGCGCCACGTCGCCGAGCGCGCCGAGCTGGGCGAGGGTCGCGAAGCGATCATCGCCGTGACCATTCCTGAGAAGGCCGGCAGCTTCAAAGCCTTCTGCGAAGCGATCGGCAAGCGCCAGATCACCGAATTCAACTACCGCTACAACACCGGCAGCGAAGCGCACATCTTCGTCGGCGTGCAGACTCACCCGGAAAACGACCCGCGCAGCGCGCTGCTGGCGAGCCTGACCGAGCAGGGTTTCCCGGTACTCGACCTGACCGACAACGAACTGGCCAAGTTGCACATTCGTCACATGGTGGGTGGTCATGCGGCGCACGTGATCGACGAGGTGGTGTTCCGCTTCGAATTCCCGGAGCGCCCGGGTGCGCTGTTCAACTTCCTCAACAAGCTCGGCGGGCGCTGGAACATCTCGATGTTCCACTACCGCAACCACGGCGCAGCTGACGGCCGTGTGGTCGCGGGCCTGCAAGTACCGCATGACGAGCGCCATCTGGTGCCGGCGGCGCTTGAGGAAATCGGTTATCCGTACTGGGATGAAAGCGAAAACCCGGCCTATCAGTTGTTTCTTGGCTGAGCGGCTACGCTGATGGGCAGGCCCTGAGGAAATCGAACAATGGAAACGTTAACTGCCCTGAAAACCGCGCACATGGTCGCCACTGTAGTATTGCTGGCCGGTGCGCTGGGACTGGGAGTCTGGGTGTTTCTGGCAAAACGCAAGGGTGATGCAACGGCGGGCAGCCGCACCTTGCAACGGCCACGGGTGTTCATCTGGCTGTTGATGGGCCTGGCACTGTTGAGCATGCCGTTCACGGGCTGGGGCATGGTGCATCTGGTCGGCTGGCCGCTGGGGCAGACCTGGCTGCTGGCCTCCAGCGTGCTGTACACCGTGGCGGCGTTGGCGTGGTTCTGGTTGCTGGTGCGGTTGAATCGCTTGCGCAAGGCGCCGGGCGGGGTGGGGCGGTTCAGCCTAGCCTTGGCGTTGTTCAGCTTTGTCTGCTTTATCGCGATTGCCGGGTTGATGGGCGCCAAGCCTGTTTAAAGCTTGAGACCGCGTTGCTTTAATCGCTGGCAAGCCAGCTCCCACAGGATCTGTAGCGAACACAAATGGTGTGACCA
>NZ_JABULD010000570.1:0-7249 GCF_014060985.1 Pseudomonas sp. MD195_PC81_125 | reverse complement strand
ATGAACAGCTGTCCCATTGCGTCTGCGGTAGAGCGCTCGATCCTGAAGCCGTAGCTGTTCGGATCTCCGGTGGTTTCTGCAATGGGCGCCAGAGCTAGAAGGTATAGAGCCTGCATGGCCCTGTCAGTCATGGTCGGAATGCCCAGTGGGCGCTCCTTTCCGTTTGACTTCGGAATGAACACACGCCTTAAAGGCCGTGGTTTGTATCCGTGGCGCTTCAACCCGTTTGCCGCTTTCCATTTGGCATCGGGTGTATCCCAGAGCACGCGGTCGACTCCCGCCGTGCGCTTGCCCTGGTTTTCAGTGACTCGCCGAACGGCCAAATATCTGGCCGAACTAGAGCGGGTCAGCATTCGTTGCAGGGAATTAACCCTGCGCCAATTGCCTTCCCGACAAGCCTTCGCAATCCGTAACTGCATCGCCCGGACATTCCGCTGAACACGCCACCAATCGATGTCATGCCATTGCTGCGGAGCGCCGGAAGGCGCAGACACGGCCGTAGGGCTGTGTACTTTCATGCTGCCTTCCTCTCAAATTGCCTGAGCTGAAGACGTACGCATTCCCTGACGGGAATGGACGTCCCGTCAGGGCTGGATAAATGGGAAACCTAAACTGCAGGTTTCTGAGATTATTGAGACAGGCTCAGTCAGAGTTCATGCGACGAAAGACCACGCAGAAGTCTGCCCGGTTTCCCGTGGGGTGATGTTCCAACCCCTATTCGATCCATTACAGATCGACTTTCGCTTTCTCTGCGATCCCATACCCGCACAGCCAACAGATCCCCTTGCGGTTCACCTGCCCGAAGGCAGCCATACGGGCTTACCACGTTCCCTGCCTGTCACACGATTGGGTTAGGGCCTGCCTTTTCGCCGGTGATTCTGATGACGACGTATCTCCAGCCTCTACAGAGATATCCGATCACTTTGCCTTTTGGCTCAAGCCTGACAGCTGTTTTGGCTTGTTTATAATTACGACGTTTATCAGCAGTTCACATATGTTGCCCATGCCAACCAGCCTGGCGCCTCAACCCGGTTCAGCTCCGAGCATCTCTACATCCCCTCACGGTGGCTGCAGACCTTTTCAGGGGCTACGTTGTTGGAAAAGCTTCACACCTCATCGTTGCCAATGACGCATGTCTTCCTAGGCTATCGTTGGTCGTACAACGAGTCCGCTGCCAACTTGCAAGCAAGCTGGATGGACAATGACAGACAGAGCTTTCGCTCGAGTCTTCAGAGGGATAAGCAGGAACTGACAGAGTCAGCATGCTCAGAAAAGTGTTTCCTCCTGTTTCGAAGCAGGAGAAAACCCTTGCGGGGATTCTATCCCGCAGGGGTGAGGTTCTGTGAGAACCGAAGATTGAAGATGCATTCTAGAAAGAAAAGATCCTTTCCCAGTCGATTGTGTCGAATGCTGATCGACTGTGGGCATGCCCCGCCGCAACGGTAAGTCCTTGAAGGCAGTGGACTTCTTTGATGGATTTTTATTCCGGAGATTGGGTACTCCAGCCTTGGCTGTAATCGAACAGCCCTTCAAGATGACCATCCACCTCGAAGTCTTGAAGACACGCTACGCGTGTCGCACAGAGGCGCTTATAGTAACGACTTTTCGCCCGTCAGGCTTGTCCCAATGCCAGACGGCCAACAGCAAACCCTGTGGGAGCGAGCTTGCTCGCGAAAGCGTCGGGTCAGTGAAACAAATGTCATCTGACAGGACGCCTTCGCGAGCAAGCTCGCTCCCACAGGAGAGTGCGATGGTTTCAAGAGCTGCGAAAACCATTATTACGAATACTGTCCGAGAGCCTTCCATGCCCGAATCCGCCCACGTCATCCGCGCCCCCGATCGCCCACAAGGCTGCCGGTGCCGACCCGTATGCCTGGCTGCAGGAACGCGACACCGACGCGGTGCTCGACTACCTCAAAGGCTGAAAACGCCTATCAGGAAGCACAGACCGCCGATCAGGCCGCCCTGCGCGAAAGCCTGTTCGAGGAGATCAAGGGCCGGATCCTCGAAACCGACCTGTCCCTGCCCTCGCCATGGGGGCCGTATCTGTATTACACGCGCACCACCGCTGGCGACGAATACGCCCGGCATTACCGCTGCCCGCGTCCGGCCGACGACAGCCTGACCCTCGACGAAAGCCGCGAGCAACTGCTGCTCGACCCCAACGAGCTGGCCAACGGCGGCTTCTTCTCGCTCGGCGCGTTCAGCATCAGCCCGGATCACCAGCGCCTAGCCTACAGCGTCGATGCTTCGGGCGACGAGATCTACACGCTGTTCGTCAAGGAACTGGCCAGCGACAAGGTCAGCGAGCTGGAATTCCAGGACTGCGATGGCAGCATGACCTGGGCCAACGACAGCCTGACCTTGTTCTTCGGCGTGCTCGACGACACCCATCGCCCGCACAAGCTGTTTCGCTATCGCCTCGACGGCACCGCTGCCGAAGAGGTGTTCCATGAGCCGGACGGACGTTTCTTCCTGCATTGCTACCGCTCCAGTTCCGAGCAGCAATTGCTGCTGACCCTGGGCAGCAAGACCACCAGCGAAGTCTGGGCCCTGGACGCGCATCAGCCGCACCTGCCCTTCACCTGCCTGGCGCCCCGGGTCGAGGATCACGAATACGATGTCGACCACGGCGCGCTGGATGGCGCGTGGACCTGGTTCATCCGCACCAACCGTGACGGCATCAACTTCGCCCTGTATCAGGCGCCGGACACCGGTGTCGTGCCAACCGAAGCCAACTGGCAGAACCTGATCCCGCACAGCGACACAGTGATGCTCGACGGCGTGACGCTGAACACAGCGGCCATGACCCTGAGCCTGCGCGAAGGCGGTCTGCCGATCATCGAAGTTCACCCACAGGGCCAGACGCCGTATCGCGTGCAATTGCCGGACGCGGCCTACAGCCTCTATGTGCAGAACAGCCTGGAGTTCGAGAGCGACCGCATCCGTCTGCGTTACGAGGCGTTGAACCGTCCGGCGCAGGTGCGGCAGTTGCTGCTGGACAGCGGCGAGCAAACCGTCCTGAAAGAAACTCCGGTGCTCGGTCCGTTCGACGCCGACGCCTACGTCAGCCAACGCCTGTGGGCCACCGCGCCGGACGGCACGCAGGTGCCGATCAGCCTGGTGATGAAACGCGAGATGGTCGGCAAACCGGTGCCGCTGTACCTGTACGGTTATGGCGCCTACGGCTCCAGTCTCGACCCGTGGTTCTCCCACGCGCGCCTGAGCCTGCTGGATCGCGGCATGGCGTTCGCCATCGCCCACGTGCGTGGCGGCGGTGAGCTGGGCGAAGCGTGGTATCGCGCTGGCAAACAGGAGCACAAGCACAACACCTTCAGCGACTTCATTGCCTGCGCCGAATTTCTGATCCTCAACGGCATCACCACCGCTGAAAAACTGGCGATCAGCGGTGGCAGCGCTGGCGGTTTGTTGATTGGTGCGGTGCTCAATCAGCGTCCGGACCTGTTCGGCGTGGCGATTGCCGAAGTGCCGTTCGTCGACGTGCTCAACACCATGCTCGACCCCGATTTGCCGCTGACCGTCACCGAATATGACGAGTGGGGCAACCCCGCAGAGCCGGACGTCTACGAGCGGATCAAAGCGTACGCGCCGTACGAAAACGTCACCGCGCAGGCTTACCCGGCAATGCTGGTGATCGCCGGCTACAACGACAGCCGCGTGCAGTACTGGGAAGCCGCCAAGTGGGTGGCGAAACTGCGCGCGACCAAGACCGACGACAACCTGCTGCTGCTCAAGACCGAACTCGGCGCCGGGCATGGCGGAATGAGCGGGCGTTATCAGGGATTACGTGACGTAGCACTCGAATATGCATTTGTGTTCAAGGTTTTGGGCCTGGCCTGAGGAACTCCATCGGTCACTTGGGTCTTAACTCCAGACCCAAGAGGCCGATACACCACAGATCCCTGTAGGAACGAGCCTGTGTGGTGAGGGGATTTATCCCCGATGGGTGGCAAAGCCGCCCCAGATCTGCAATGCGATTCTTTCAGGCCGATCGCATTGGCGGATTTGCGACTGCTGCGCAGCCGATCGGGGATAAATCCCCCTCACCACAGGCTCACTCCTACAAGGGTCCGTGTAGTGCCTGAAAACCGTGAAAACAATAAAGACCGCAACGACATGTCAGAACCGACCTTACTGAACAACGAAATCCGCGACTGGCTGATGGACTGTGGCCTGTTCGATCAATTGCAACTGGCGGACTTCGCCGCGGCCTCGGGCTACTTCAGCATCAGCACCGTGGCCGAAGGTGAGGCGATTTTCCGTGAGGGCGATGCCGGCAGTTTCATGTGCATCCTCCACACCGGTCAGGTCGCGGTGCAGAAGACTGGCCCTGACGGCCAGGTCATCACCATGGCCACCCTGCGCAGCGGTCGGGCGTTCGGGGAAATGGCCGTGCTCGATGGTGAGCGCCGTTCGGCGACCTGCGTCGCGGCGAGCAACTGCCAACTGCTCAACCTGGGCAAGGACTCACTGGAAAAAAATGCTCAACGACGCGCCGAAGATCGCCGCCAAGATCATTCGCGCCCTCGCCGTGTCCCTTTCCAAACGCTTGCGCATGGCCGACGGCCAACTGGCGGCGCAACAGGTTTAACCGCCGGGGGATTTGGCCTTGGTGCTGCTCGGCTCGATACCCGGCACCGGTTGATCCTTGCTCGGCGGGCTGGGCATTTCGATTGGCACCAGTGGCGGGCTGCCACTGCCGGCGCCGGCCTTCGGTGCGCTAATCGGGGTGATTTGCGGATACGGCGTTGGCGTGGCGGTACCCGGTGATCCGGGTTGCGGCGTCGGGCTGACCGGAATGGTCTGCTGCGCCTGCACTGCAGTAATCGCGAGCGCGGCCAGGGCAATGGCCGTTAGAATGATGCGCTTCATCAAGGGCTCCGTTTGGCCTCTAGTCTGCGTTCAGGCTACTCCCAACGGGCCTGCTTGCCTTCCCCCCTTGTAGAGATTTCCATGAAACGTTTCGTTCTGCTCGACACCACGCCGATCCCTGACAGCGGCGGCGCCCTGTGCCTGTTCGAGTATGGCGAGGATTTCGTCATCAAGATCCAGGGCGGCGACGGCGGGCAATTGATGAACACGCGCATGCACGGTTCCGAAGATGCGCTGGCCGAGATTCCTTGCCGCAAGGTGGCCGGACGGCCGAATTCACGGGTGTTGATTGGCGGTCTGGGCATGGGCTTCACCCTCGCCTCGGCGCTCAAGCATCTGGCAAGAGCGCCGAAGTGGTGGTCGCCGAACTGGTGCCAGGGGTGGTCGAGTGGAACCGTGGGCCGCTTGGTGAAAAGTCCGGGCGACCGTTGCTCGATTCGCGCACGGTGATCCGCCAGGACGACGTGGCCAAGGTCCTGCAAAGCGAGCCGAACGGCTTCGACGCGATCATGCTCGACGTCGACAACGGTCCCGAAGGCCTGACCCAGAAGGCCAACAGCTGGCTGTATTCCGCCGCCGGTCTGAACGCCTGCGCCAAGGCCCTGCGGCCCAAAGGCGTGCTGGCGGTGTGGTCGGCCAGCGCTGACCGGCAGTTTTCCGACAAATTGAAGAAGGCCGGTTTCAAGGCCGAAGAAGTCCAGGTCTTCGCCCACGGCAACAAAGGCACCCGCCACACGATCTGGATTGCCGAGAAGCTCAAGGGCTGAGCTAAACTCTGCACATAACCGTCATCAGTCTTTTACAAAGGTGAACCCATGAGTTCGTCCACCCCGACCAACACGTCGAAACTCGATCGCATCCTGGCCGACAACCAGCGCGACAAGGAAATGGGCTACCGCGACAAAGCCCTGAAGATGTACCCGCACGTCTGCGGCCGCTGCGCCCGTGAGTTTTCCGGCAAGCGCCTGAGCGAACTGACCGTGCACCACCGCGATCACAACCACGACAACAACCCGCAGGACGGCTCGAACTGGGAACTGTTGTGCCTGTATTGCCATGACAATGAGCACTCGCGCTACACCGACCAGCAGTATTTCGGCGACGGCTCGCTGAGCACACCGAAAATCGCCAAGGCGACGCATAACCCGTTTGCCGCCCTCGCCGGCCTGATGAAAAAAGAAGATTAAAGTTCTTCATTGGCCCGACTGGCCCCTTCGCGAGCAAGCTCGCTCCCACACTGGATCGGTGTCATACACAAAACTACTGTGGGAGCGAGCTTGCTCGCGAAGGCGGCCGTTCGGGCACCGATAATCCGAGGTCTGACCACAACCGCCCAATCCCCGTATAATCGCCCTCTTTTTCCCGAAGGCACCCCGCTCGTGGCAGACAAACGTTACAGCTGCATTGGTTTGTACAACCCCAAGTCACCGGAGAACGTCGGTTCGGTGATGCGCGCCGCAGGCTGTTACGGCGTGGCGTCGGTGTTCTACACCGGCAAGCGCTATGAACGCGCCGCCGACTTCGTCACCGACACCAAGCGTGTGCACTACGACATCCCGCTGATCGGCATCGACGACCTGAAAAAGATCCTCCCGCTCAACTGCGTCCCGGTCGCCGTGGAACTGGTCGAGGGCGCCCGCCCGCTGCCGGAATACACCCACCCGGATCGCGCGCTATACATCTTTGGCCCGGAAGACGGCTCACTGGATAAAGAGATCCGCGACTGGTGCGAAGACGTCGTGTACATCCCGACCACCGGCTGCATGAATCTGGCAGCGACGGTCAACGTGGTGCTCTACGACCGCATGGCCAAAGGCCTGAATACCCGCTCCGGGCCGAAATTCCGCTGAAACGTCGCACATCCGATGGAACGAGCCGGGCGCTGCGGCAGTCAGCTTATCTATCTATTGCACATTGCCTGGGAGACAGATCATGACCGAACTCAAACGTGTCCAACGTATCGATTCCACCCCGTTCCAGAGCCCGACCGATCAGAACGTCCAAGGCTGGGAGCGCATCGGCTCGCTGGCCGGTGGCGTGATCATGGTCGGCAAGGGCCTGCGCCGTGGCGGCGTGTTCGGTCTGATTCAAGTGGCGATTGGCGGTGTGGCGATGGCCCGTGGCATCACCGGGCACAGCTCGGTGAAGAGCCTGCTGGAGAAAAGCCGTCAGGACATGAACAACGTGCGGGCCAAAATCGAGCGCGCGGGTGAAGAGCTGAGCCAGCTCAAGGCCAATGCCGAGGCGGCGACCAGCACCGCGACGGTGACTGGCAATGATTCGGTGAAATCGCCGAAGGCCGGGGTTTAAAAGCAAAAGATCGCAGCCTGCGGCAGCTCCTGCAGAGATTGGTGCA
>NZ_JABULD010000550.1:0-5431 GCF_014060985.1 Pseudomonas sp. MD195_PC81_125 | reverse complement strand
GATCTTTTGATTTTCAAGGTCAAAAGATCGCAGCCTTCGGCAGCTCCTACAGAGGTATCACGGGCATCGTAGTCAATGCGCCAGGCGATCCAGTGCCTCGCCGCTGCGTTTGAACCAGCCAATCAGATAATCCGCCAGCACTTGTGTGCGTTTGGGCAACCCGCCCTGATAGGGGTGGACCAGATACATCGGCATCCGGCGCGTCTGAAAATCGCGCAACAACCAGCGCAACCGGCCGTCAGCCAGTTCCGTTTGCAGCAGATACGACGGCAACCGTGCGATACCGGCGCCGGCCAGGGCGGCTTTCTTCAGCAGGTTGTAATGGTTGCTGGCGAACGGCCCCGACACCCGCACCCGCAGCAATTCGTGCTGTTGGTGATACAGCCATTCTTCACGGCCACTGTAATGACTGTTGAGCAGGCAGCGGTGTTCGGCCAGCTCCTGCGGGGTCAGCGGTGCGCCGAATTGTTCAAGGTATATCGGGCTGGCGCAGGTCATTTCCTGCCACGCCAGCAGGGGTTTGGCCACCAACCGCTCGTCATTGGCCACCTCGGAGCGAATCGCCAGATCGAAGCCGTCCCGGGACAGGTCGCGATAGTGGTTGTTCAGCTCCAGCTCGATCTGCACCTCTGGATACTTCTGCGAGAACTCCAGCAGCAAGCCGTCGAAAAACGTTTCCCCCAGCGACACCGGCACTGTCATCCGCACCGGACCGGCCATGTCGTCTTTCAAACGCGCCAACGCCTGACGTGCCCGCTCCACTTGCACCACCAGCGCCTGGGCTTGCGGCAACAATGCCGCGCCCGCCGCCGTCAGGCTCAAGCGGCGCGTGGTGCGTTGCAGCAACACCACGGAAAACCGCGTTTCGAGCTGGCTGATGCGCTTGGACAACTGGCCCTTGCTGCAACCCAGCTGCTGCGCTGCCAAGGTAAAACTGCCGGCCTCGATCAACACCGCGAACGCCGCGAGATCATCCATTTCACTCATGGACTGTTTCCATTTGAAAACCAAAGGTTGCCTATTAGTGCGCTTATCCGCAGAAAAAACCACTCTAGACTGAAACCTCGTTCAACCCATTGAGGAACAGTCCCATGAAGATTCTGTTGATCGGTGCCGCCGGCACCATCGGTTCGGCCGTGGATAAAGAGCTGAGCCAGCGTCACGAAGTGATTCGTATCGGTCGCAGCAGCGGCGACTTTCAGGTGGACATCAGCGACAGCGCATCGATTCGCAAACTGTTCGAGCAAACCGGCAAGTTCGACGCGCTGATCTGCGCCGCCGGCAACGTAACCTTCGCCCCACTCGGCGAGATGAACGCTGACAGTTTTGCACTGGGCCTGAAAGACAAACTGATGGGCCAGGTCAACCTGCTGCTGATCGGCCGCGAATACGCCAACGACGGCGCCTCGTTCACCTTCACCAGCGGCGTACTCAGCCACGATCCGATCCGCTCCGGCGCCTCGGCGGCATTGGTCAACGGCGCACTGGACAGCTTCGTCAAAGCCGCCGCCATCGAACTGCCGCGCGGTCTGCGGGTGAACTCGATCAGCCCGACAGTGCTGCTGGAAGCCATGGGCAGCTACGCCCCCGTACTTCCGTGGCTACAAGCCGGTTCCGGCGGCGGATGTGGCGCTGGCCTACGCGAAAAAGTGTCGAAGGCCTGCAAACAGGGCAGACCTTTCACGTAGGCTGAATGCCTCGTAGGCAGGGGGCGTCAACGGGCCATCGCGGCAACCTTGTTGTGTCCCACTGTACGTCGGCGTATCCAACGTTGCACAGGGCGCTCGAACCCGTAGTGACACAACAGGCTGCTACCGATCAGCACCGCAAAAAACAACAGCAGGCTCCACGGCTGATAAAAAAACGGCGCGTCCAGGCAGAAATTTATCGGCCAACAGCGCCGCGACAATTTGCAAGGGAAAGTGCAGCAGATAGGCGGCGAAACTGATGTCCCCCAGCCAGGACACACGGCGCGCCAGCGACTGCAACCATGGGGGGCAAGCGGCGACGGCAACAATGGTCAATGGAAACAGCACGGCAAACCTGACCAGCGGTGATTGCGCCGCATCGCCGCCGCACCACCACCAGCCAGCCCCGCAGGCCAGTACCAGGCCGGCAGCGACCCAGCGCACATCAAAGCGCCGCAACAGCCAGTCAGCAGCGATGTAACCCAGGCCGCCACAGAAAAACCCGAACACCCCGAGACTGATTTTGTACTGTGCCGGAAACACCCACAGGCTCACGGCAATCAACAACGCACTCAGCAGCAGCGGCGCCGGCGAGTAACGCCACAGCAGGAAAAACCCTGCGTACAGCAACACCTCCACCGATATCGACCATGCCGGGCCGTTGAACGACCAGCCTTGCTCCAACCCCCACGCGGGTGCCAGAAACACATTGAGCAGCGCGTGCCAGGCATCATTGAACGGATAAACGAACGCATTCCCCGTGTGCGCACTATAGATTTTCTGCAACAGGGCGACCGCCAGGAACGTCAGCAGATGCAGTGGATAGATCCGGCTGAAACGCTCCATGAAAAACTGTTTGCCGCTGATCTCCCGTTGCGCCAGTCCTTTGGAAAACAGCCAGAAGAAGATAAACCCCGAAAGACTGAAAAACAGCGAGACCGCATCGCCGCCGTGGCGGTAGAACAGTGAAAACAGGCTATACAACGGTTGGTCTTCACGCTGCAAAGGGCCAGGCAGTGCGCCCTGGAAAAAGAAGTGCTGCCAATGCCAGAACACTACCGCCAATGCAGCGATGCCGCGCAGGGCGTCCAACGCGTACAGCCGCTCAGGGAATACCGAAGGGTTTTGCTTCATGCACCATCAATCCATGCCCGCACAGGTACGCCACTATGCTGGCGGGTAACGGGCAACTCAATAGCCAGCCTGAACCGGCCACTCAAGTCTTGTGATCGACGGTCAGCCTGCGTAACGTGGCAGCACTTGTCTGGAGAGCCGAAGATGCGTGTTGCCCGTTCGTTGATCGTTGTTGCCTTGCTGCCATTGTTCGCCGCCTGCCAATTGCTTGATGGCCCGCGCGAAAGCGCATCCCATGTCGGGCAATCACGGATGCAGGGGCAATTGACGGCGGCCGACGGCAAACTGGTGTTCCAGCCCTGTGGCGAACACCGTCAGTACGTGGTCAATGACATCGGCGGCACCAGCGTGCTGCAAGAGGCCGCGACCCTCGCCGATCAGCAGGGCAAGCTGTTTGCCGATGTACGCGGGAAGATCGCCGGCGACCGCCTCGACCTCGGCCAGTTGTATCGCGTCGAACGTTCCGGCACCGCCTGCGATGACCCGAACTTCAAACTGTTGATCCTGCGCGCCGCCGGCCACGGTCCCGAGTGGAACGTCAAAGTCAGCGGCAAGGGCATGGTCATCGACCGTGAAGGCCAACCGGCGCTGGCCGTGCCGTATGTCGAAGAACAACTGGGCGACGGCCGCTTCAACCTCAGCAGCGAAGCCAACAACCAGCGCATCGAGTTATGGGTCGCGCCGCAACGCTGCGTCGACAGCAGCACCGGCAGCGTGCAGCACATGAGCGCCGAGCTGCGCATCGACGGCAAGGTCGAGCGTGGTTGCGGGTATTTCGGCGGATCACGTAACGACTGAGCGTTTTAGCCTCACCGGATCCGGCCTTTGCGGCTTATAATCGCGGCCTTCAAACGCCCTGGCGCAGTTGTGCGCCCCGCGAATCCGGATCCTCGCCATGTTACGAATCACCGAACTCAAGCTGCCAATCGACCATCCCGAAGAAGACCTGCGTGCCGCCATCGTGCAGCGCCTGGGCATCGCCAGCGATGACCTGCTCGATTTCACCTTGTTCAAGCGCAGCTACGACGCGCGCAAAAAGTCCTCCGAACTGTGCTTCATCTACACCATCGACCTCACCGTGCGCGACGAGGCCAAGGTGCTGGGCAAGTTCGCCGACGACCGTAACGTCAACGTGGCGCCGGATGTCAGCTATAAATTCGTCGGTCAGGCGCCGAGCGACCTGAACCAGCGCCCGATCGTGGTCGGTTTCGGCCCGTGCGGGATCTTCGCCGGCCTGTTGCTGGCACAGATGGGCTTCAAGCCGATCATCCTCGAACGCGGCACCGAAGTCCGCCAGCGCACCAAGGACACCTGGGGTCTGTGGCGTAAAAGTGTGCTCAACCCCGAGTCCAACGTGCAGTTCGGCGAAGGCGGCGCGGGCACGTTCTCCGACGGCAAGCTGTACAGCCAGATCAAGGATCCGAAGTTCCTCGGCCGCAAAGTCCTGCACGAATTCGTCAAGGCCGGCGCGCCAGAAGAGATTCTCTATGTCAGCAAACCGCACATCGGTACCTTCCGTCTGACCGGCATGGTCGAGACCATGCGTGAAGAGATCCGTGCCCTGGGCGGCGAAGTGCGCTTCCAGGAGCGCGTCACCGATGTGCTGATCGAAGACGGCCAACTGGTCGGCGTCGAACTGGCGAGCGGTGAAACCCTGCATTCGAAACACGTGGTCCTGGCCCTCGGCCACAGTGCCCGCGACACTTTCCGCATGCTCCACAGCCGTGGCGTGTTCATGGAAGCCAAGCCGTTCTCGGTGGGTTTCCGCATCGAACACCCGCAGTCGCTGATCGACCGTGCGCGGCTGGGCAAGTACGCCGGCCACCCGAAGCTGGGCGCTGCCGATTACAAACTGGTACACCACGCCAAGAACGGCCGTTCGGTCTACAGCTTCTGCATGTGCCCGGGCGGCACCGTGGTGGCGGCGACGTCCGAGCCGAATCGCGTGGTCACCAACGGCATGAGCCAGTACTCGCGTAACGAGCGCAACGCCAACTCCGGGATCGTCGTCGGCATCACCCCGGAAGTCGATTACCCGGGTGGCCCGCTGGCCGGTATCGAGTTGCAGGAGCGTCTGGAATCCCACGCGTTCATCCTCGGCGGCAGCGATTACAAGGCCCCGGCACAACTGGTCGGCGACTTCATCAACGGCACCCCGTCGACCGAACTGGGCGAAGTCGAGCCGTCGTACAAACCGGGCGTGGCCCTGGGCGACCTGGCCCTGGCGCTGCCGGACTTCGCCATCGAAGCGATCCGCGAAGCGTTGCCGGCGTTCGAGAAGCAGATTCGTGGCTACTCGCTGCACGATGCCGTACTGACCGGCATCGAAACCCGTACTTCGTCGCCGCTGCGCATCACGCGTAACGAGTCGCTGCAGAGCATGAACGTCAAAGGTCTGTTCCCGGCCGGTGAAGGCGCGGGGTATGCGGGCGGGATTCTGTCGGCAGGTGTCGACGGGATTCGGATTGCGGAAGCTGTGGCGCGGGATATTCTCGGCCTGGAAGCCTGATCAGCCAAATCTGCAAAACGCGCAATCCTGTGGGAGCTGGCTTGCCAGCGATGACGGACTCAGATTCGACATTGATGTTGACTGACAATCCGCTATCGCT
>NZ_JABULD010000549.1:0-20909 GCF_014060985.1 Pseudomonas sp. MD195_PC81_125 | reverse complement strand
TCCTGTGGGAGCTGGCTTGCCAGCGATGACGGACTCAGATTCGACATTGATGTTGACTGACAATCCGCTATCGCTGGCAAGCCAGCTCCCACAGTGGTTTTCGGTGTATCAGATATTCGCGCGCAACACCGAGGTCGGCAACGGCTCACCTTTCTCGGCACTCGCCGCCACCGCCGCAATCAACCCCTCCAGCTCATAGCCCTGCGCCTTTAGCCAGTCCTGATCGTAATAGGTATCGGCATAGCGCTCGCCGCCATCGCACAGAATCGCCACGATCGACCCCGACTCCCCCGCCGCTTTCATCTGCTGCGCCGCCATCAGCGCGCCGATCAGGTTGGTGCCGCTCGACCCGCCGACATGCCGTCCCAGACGCTGCGCCAGATAATGCATGGCCGCCAGCGACAAGGCGTCCGGCACCTTGACCATCGCATCGATCACCTGCGGCAGAAACGACGCCTCGACCCGGGGCCGACCGATGCCTTCGATCCGCGAACCGCAGTCCAGACGCAGGCTCGCGTCGCCCGTCTGGTAGTAATCGAAGAACACCGAGCGCTCGGCATCGGCGCACAACACCCGGGTGCAGTGCTGGCGATAACGCACGTAACGGCCGAGAGTCGCGGTGGTGCCGCCGGTGCCGGGGCTGGAAATCAGCCAGCTCGGTTCCGGATGTTTCTCGAACCGCATCTGCTGGAAGATCGACTCGGCGATGTTGTTGTTCGCCCGCCAGTCGGTGGCCCGCTCGGCGTAGGTGAACTGGTCGATGAAGTGGCCGCCATGCTCGCGGGCCAGACGTTCGGACTCGGCGTAAATCTGCGTCGGATCCTGAACCAGATGGCTCTGGCCACCGTAGAAGGCGATCTGCGCGATCTTCTCTTTCGAAGTGGTCGCCGGCATCACCGCAATAAACGGCAAGCCAAGCATGCGCGCGAAATACGCTTCGGAAATTGCCGTCGAACCGCTGGACGCCTCGATCACCGGCGCGCCGGGCTTGAGCCAGCCGTTACACAACGCATACAGGAACAGCGAGCGCGCCAGGCGATGCTTGAGGCTGCCGGTGGGATGGCTCGACTCGTCTTTGAAGTACAACTCGATGCCTGCGAAGCCCGGCAGCGGCAAGGGGATCAGATGGGTGTCGGCGCTGCGCTGGAAGTCCGCTTCGATGATGCGGATCGCTTCACGGGCCCACTGTCGGTTGTCGCTCATGGTCATGTTCTCGTTGATTCGGGCAGGAATTGCCTCATCACAGGCTCAGCGCTCAAGCATAGGAAAAAACCTGCAAGCCTCACAGATACAGCTGAGGCTCAATTCATCCACCAACTGCCAGGTTCTGTGCAAATGGGTATCAGGCTTTTGCAGTAACGGCACAGAACCTTCCCTCCGTTCTTGAGCTGAAGCGGCCTGCTCGCCCCCTGCCTGACCAATAGCGAACAATCCGCACTTAATCAAAGATCCGTCCTACAGCCAGCCTTTGTCCGCTTCGTTAACGTCGCACAGCCCTTTCGAGGGCCTGTCGATGGATGAACGAAAGGACGCTCAGTGGCTCGCAACAAGGACATTCCCCGGGTCCCCAACCCGCCGGCGGGCGACGGTCATCACGTCACCTGGCGCTACATGACGGCCACTGAACTGGCCGAACGCGAAGTCCGGCAAAACGCTTACGACGCCATGCTGGCACGGCAGGAGGCCTTCGAGCGCAGTCGAGAGGTTGCGGCGAAAAAGCCTGATCCCGTGCGCGCCGGGTGCGTGTTCGCCAAGTCATGCAAGTTGCCGGACGCGATCATCGACTACGCGAATCCTTCGGGGATGGTGCCGACCGACAGCCTCAAGGATTACGGCGAGCTGATTCTGCTGGGTGCACGCGAAAGCGATGAAACCGGCGGTGTTGCCCTGAAGAAAAATCGGCGCCACAGCCATTCCCGCCGGATTCGGCAGTTTCGCCCTGGCCGGCGCCGCCTTCGAGGCGCTACCCGCCATCGCCGCCGGAACGGCCAGCGCCACCCTGGCAGGACTGGTGGCGCTGCTCATGCCTTCCAGCCTCGGCGACAGCGCACTCTATAGCGACGAGCAACTGCGCAGCCTCAAACAGGCGCGCACCCGCGTGCGCCTGCGCGTCGAACAACAGGCCGACGGCAGTCTGCGGGGCTACGGCTTCTACACCGGCAGGAATCGCGATTGGGAAATGGTCGATGTCGTGCAGTTCACCGCGCGCGGCAACCGATTCATTGCAGACCTTGGTGAAGGCGTCGAACTGATCTGGACGCCGGCGGTGGATGGTTCTGACATTCTCGGCATCCCGGCACTGGAGGCTGCACCGCAAGCACCGCACATCTGGGTGTATCCGCCGACGAAAGCGGCGGACGGGATTCTGGTGAATCCGGTTTATCCGCCGGAGTATCGGGATTTCATTCTGGTGTTTCCGGCGGATTCGGGGGTAGCGCCGGTATACATCGTTCTGAATATTGCTGGGGATATCAAATATCATCCGGCCCCAAACTCCCTTACAGCCTTTCCTGAGGCCAAATCCGCACCAATGAAAACGTCTGTTCGTGGGGGAGGAAAAAAACGCAGGCGATGGAAGGATCTATCAGGGAAAATTTATGAATGGGATTCCCAGCACGGCAAGGTTGAGTTGTACACCAAACAAGGAAAACACCTTGGAGAATATGACCCGAGAACCGGGGAACAGACCAAGCCTGCTGACCCCAAAAGGAGAGTAGAAAAGTGAAACATATAGTTGAGGTATTTGATCAAAAAACCGAGGTTTTACTCCTAAGCGTTGATATCGCCGAACATCATGAGGACGCGCTGAAGGTACTCATGAACTGGAAGCAACCGGAAGATGAGTTTGATGGGTACGACCTGTCTGAGGAACAGATTAATATTTTGGAAGACTGGACCGGGAAACAGCTATCAGGTGTAAATCGTATAGTTCAACTGGTATGCATCGAATGACATGTCGCTACCCAAAACTTAATCATACTGTCGATGCCTATGATAAAAAAAACGTCACTCCTTGTTTTCGAAATACCTGTTCCAGACGGGAAAATCGACCAGCTCAGAACAATCATGAAGTGGACCGTGCCAGAAGACGAAATCTACGGCTACGATCTCGACCCCAAGCAAATAACACAACTCGAAGTTTTAATCGGCCGGCCATTTTACGTTCCGGAATATGACTTTCAATTGAGCTGTTATGGAAGTGAGTAATACTGATTAGTCTTGACAAAAAAAACCCGACCAGTCACCTGATCGGGTTTTTGTTTTACCGCTCGTTCGCGCTTAGTGCGAAACGCGGCTGGTGCCACCGACGGTGGAGATGCGTACGCGCTCACCGACACGGAACACTTCGTTTTCTTGAACCTGTTGCACGTAGCGCGCATGCTGCCGTCGTCTTCGCGCACGGTGATTTCCACGCCTTGAGTGCGGGTCAGGCCTTCTTCGGTGGCCGAACCGATCAGTCCGCCGGCCACGGCGCCGATGACCGCCGCAACGATGCTGCCCTTGCCGCCACCGATGGCGCTGCCACCGACACCGCCGACCACTGCGCCTGCAGCGCCGCCGATCGGGGTCTTGGTGCCTTCGATTTTCACCGGACGCAGGGATTCGATGGTGCCCATGCGAATCGTCTGCACACGACGCGCTTCGTCACGGGAGTAGGAGTCACCGGTCAGGCTCGACTGGCAGCCGGTCAGCAACATCGCCATCGTGGAAAAAGAAGCAACCAGCAGAACAGACTTACGCATAGCATCAACTCCAAAAGAACAGGTGTTCATTAAACCCCGCTGCTTGACGCCTGTCACGACGCAGCCCGGATAAACTTGATTTTATTCAGGCCCGGTACAGGCACCTGCAGCCCCACCCAACAGTAGCGCCAAATCGCCCAATCCGCCCTGCCAACCCAAGGATTTTCATGGATTACCTGATCATTTTCGTCACCACCGTCGCCGGCCTGTACTTCCATGGGTGGCTGTACGTGCGGATCAAACGCTGGATGGATCGTGATCTGGCCCTGTCGCTGGCGGGCAAGGATGAAGACAAACGCGCCTTCATGCTGCAACGACTGGCCGATGCCCGCGTGCAGAAGATCAAGCGTCGGGACCTGCCGAAGTGGCTTGAGGCCGCTGCGGCAAGCTATCCCGCTCGGTAGACTGCTTAAGGCGCCAGACGTTCAAGAATCCAGTCGGCACCCTGCTGACGGTAGTTCAGGCGATCGTGCAGACGACTTGGACGGCCCTGCCAGAACTCGATGCGCTCAGGCAGCAGGCGATAACCGCCCCAGTGTTCCGGACAGTGCGGTTGCGTATCGCTGAAACGCTGCTCGGTGGCCTTGAGCAACTCTTCCAGTTCGCCGCGCCCGTTGATCACCCGGCTCTGCGGTGAAGCCCAGGCTCCGAGCCGACTGCCCAGCGGACGCACCTGATAATAAGCATCGGACTCAGCAGGCGTGACTTTCACCACACGCCCCTCGATGCGCACCTGGCGCTCCAGGGTCGGCCAGAAGAACGTCATGGCAGCCAACGGGTTGGCCGCCAGATGCTGACCCTTGGCGCTGTCGTAATTGGTGAAAAAGGTGAAGCCCTGCTCGTCCAGGCCCTTGAGCAGCAGAATGCGACAATGCGGGCGACCGTCTGCATCGACCGTGGCCAGGGTCATGGCGTTGGCCTCCACCGGCGCCTGTTCGGTTTTCACCGCATCGGCGAACCACTGGTGGAACAACGCAAAGGGTTCAGCCGGGGCTTGCGCCTCGGTCAGACCATCCCGGGTGTAATCACGACGCATATCTGCCAGAGCCTGGGTCATGGCGCATTCCTTTTCGTTAGCGGATCACTGCTTGGAAGTATCGCTGGCGGCAACTTTCTTGTCAGTCGTCGCGGCTTTGGCCGGAGCGGTTTTCTTGGCTGGGGTTTTCGCCGGAGCCTTGGTCGCCGCCTTCTTCGCTGGTGCCTTGGCAGCGGCTTTCTTCGCCGGAGCCTTTTTGGTTGCAGGTACGGCGGCCTTCGAAGCGGCCGGCGCCGGGGTTACCGGTTTGGCTGCCGGTTTGACGTCCTGTGCGGCAAGCATCGTGGTCGGTGCAGGCGCCGGCATGTTGTATTTGCTCAGCAGGGCCACCATGGTGTTCTGCGGGGTCACCAGCAGTTCGACGCGACGGTTCAGGGCACGGCCTTCGGCGCTGTCGTTGGCCGCACGCGGCGCATCGCCACCCATGCCGCGCAGCATCAGGCGATCACGCTGCAAGCCGCTCAGGCGGAAGATTGCCGCCACGGACTGAGCGCGTTCCTGGCTGAGCTTGACGTTGGCCGGCGCGGCGCCAGTGTTGTCGCTATGACCAAGCACCAGAACTGCAGTTTTCGGGTCGGCTTCGAGGATTTTCGCGACATTGGTGAACGGGCTGAGGGTCACCGGCAACAGCATCGCTGGACGTTTCGGGTTGAACGAGCCTTCAACCGGCGCGATCACCACCAGAACGTTGTCACGGCGCTCGAGTTGCAGATTGCTGTCCTTGATCGCTGCACGCAGGCGCGGCTCGTAGTCATCCAGCCAGGCTTGGGTGACTTTCGGGTCAGGCATCGGCACCACTTTCGCCGTGGACTGATCCTTGCCGCCGAACGGCCACCACCACTTTGTGCCGGTGTCAGCATCGGCCTTGGCCACTACCGCCGGTTTTGCTTCTGGTTTGACTTCGGGTTTCACGTCGGCCTTGGCCGCCGCGTCATCAGAGCTGCCGAACGGCCAGTACCAGTGGCTGCTGCTTTCAGTCTTGGCCACGGGTGCGGTCGCGGCAGGTTTGAGCGGGGCTGGAGCCGGGGCCGGCTCTTTGGCCGTCACTTTGTCGGAAGATCCGAACGGCCACCAGCTGCCGCCGTCCGCATCGTTTTTAGGAGTCTGTGCACAACCGGTCATTGCAACGCACAGGGCCAGGGCGAGAGTTTTTTTGGATGACATTGAAAATCCACAAAGTGAAGTAATGAAAGATCAGAGCTCTTTTGCCCGGATAAACAGACGCTTTGAATCAAAAATCCGAATCTGGTTCCAACCCTGGAACCTCATGTAACGCTTTACAGACAAGTGGCAAGTACCCGCGCCAGTTGCTGCGCGCGCGGATCCATCAAGACGTAAGGCCCAAGGGTATTTGTCACAAAACCGAACGCGACATCATGCTCGGGATCAGCAAAACCCACCGAACCGCCCGCCCCCGGATGACCAAACGCCCGCGGGCCGAGGCCATAGGTGGCATTGGCCATGTCCGGCTGATCGAGCATGCAGCCCAGGCCGAAACGGGTGCGGGTCAGCAGGGTCTTGTCTTCGCCGTAACTGTGTTCGCGGGTCAGTTCTTCGAGCATTTCGCTTTCGAGCAGGCTGCCATCGAGCAAGCCAGCGTAGAAACCGGCCAGGCTGCGCGCGTTGCCATGACCATTGGCGGCCGGCTGCTGCATGCGCCGCCATTCCGGTTTGTTGGTGCTGGTCAGCACCGACGGCGGATTAGTAAAGGCGCGAGTGGTCATGGCGGTCGGTTCGCGCATAGTCACCTGCAGCAGACGCTGGGCCGCGGCATCGCCGACATTGCCCTTGCCGCGAGCAATATGCGCCACGCGGTGGAACTCTGCGTCAGCCAGACCGACGTGGAAATCCAGCCCTAACGGTCTGGCGACGCGGGCGACGATCGACTCGCCCGGCCCACGACCGTCAGCGCGACGCAGCAACTCGCCGACCAGCCAGCCATAAGTGATGGCGGCATAGCCGTGGCCGGTGCCCGGCGTCCACCACGGTGCTTCGGCCGCAAGGGCGTCGACCATGGTTAGCCATTCGTAGAGAGCGGCGGGTGCGAGCAACTCGCGCAGGGCCGGCAGACCGGCCTGATGGCAGAGCAATTGGCGCAGGGTGACGGTTTCTTTGCCAGCGGCGGCAAATTCCGGCCAGTAGCGGGCAACCGGTGCGTCCAGTTGCAGTTTGCCTTCGGCCACCAGTTGCAGCGCGGTGACCGCAGTGAACGTCTTGGTGCAGGAGAACAGGTTGGCGATGGTGTCGCTGTGCCAGGCTTCGGTACCGTCCTTGTCGGCCGTACCGGACCAGAGGTCGAGGACGGTTTCTCCGCCGACCTTGATGCACAGCGCTGCGCCGCGTTCCTGGGGATCGTCGAACAGTGCCGCGAAAGCCTCGCGCACCGCTTCGAATTGAAGCTCGTAATGGCCCTGAATCTGCACCCGCAACTCCCCCGCGAAAACGCTCTACAAAGTGGCCCGCATTGTTCCAGCCCTTGAGGGATTTGGGAACAGCTGCGGGCCGGGTGGTCATTTCAACGCAAAATCAAAAGATCGCAGCCTGCTGCAGCTGCTACAAAATTCCATTCCCTGCAGGAGCTGCCGAAGGCTGCGATCTTTAAGCCATCAAACCTCAATGACCATTGCCCCGAATGCCCACCCGCATGCCCGGCCCCCGGGCCTTTTCCAGCTTCAGCCTTGCGCCCGCCTTCGGCTTCATGACCGGCGACCGCAGCGGCCTTCTCAGCCTCTTTGCCCAATTGATCGATCGCCTGCAGATTGCTCTTGCGCACCGCTTCGACGAAACCCTGATACGGCAGATCGGTAATCCCCACCAGACCAAAGTGCCCGTTCTCGCCATCAAGCAGACGCCCGGTCACCGGTTGATCCAGATACTGGAACCAGTGCACGCCGACAATCGACGGCTCGCTTAACGCTTGCTTGAGGAAATTGGCATACGCCGGGCCGCGATCTTCTTCCTTCGCCAGTTGCGTCACGCCACCCCAGAACGGGCCGCGATCACTGGAGCCGAAGTTGAACTCGGTAATCAGCACCGGTTTGTCGAGGGCACGCAAAGCGGCGAAGTCATAGCCGTCCTGCGGTTTCAGCGTATACAGGTTGAAACTCAACACGTCGCAATACTGTGCGCAGGACGCCACGGCTTCCGGGGTGCTGGTGGCGAAACGGCCGCCGAGCAGCAACTGGTTCGGCGCGTGCCATTTCAGCGAATCCGAGATGGTTTTGAAGTAGGTGTCGGCGAACACCTTCTGGAAGTATTTGAAGTCGTTTTCGATTTCCGGGTGCTCCGGATTCGGCATCGGCGGCACGAAACCCGGGTCTTCCATCAACTCCCACGCCGGCAGATCAATGCCCCAGGCTTTCGACAGGCCCGCCTGGTTGCGGTACTTGTCGCGCAGTTGCTTGAGGAATGCGCGCTTGGCCGGCACGTCGGTGGTCATTTTCAATGTGCCGTAGGCCAGGGCATAGCGCGACTGCGGATCATCGCCCGGACCGGCCCAGGCCAGTTCGTTGTCGGCGTAGTAGCCGATCAGCCACGGATCATCACGATGATCGCGGGCGGCGATGGCCACGGCACGCTCGGTGGCCATGGCGAAACGCGGGTCGAACGGATCAGGCATGCCGCCCCACCAGTCGCTGCCGGTGCTGATGCTGGTGTAGTCGCCGACAATCGACAGCGGCAAGGTGTACGGCACCCGCTCGGCGTTGGCGAGCGCGTCGGCACTCCAGTTGCCGACTGTGTTGAAGCCCCAGGCCTGGAGGCGGTCGAGGGTGTGGGTGGCCCACCTCTGCTGATCGACAGTGGCCTTGCACGGCGCGGCTGGTGGTTCGGCTTGCGCCTGTGCTGCGCAAGGTTCGCCGTACAGGCGTTGCAGGTTGGCGCCGTAAAAATCGTACCAGCGCCCGTTGCCATAGCCTCGGCCCTGATCGGCACCGTTGCCGCCACGGTTGTCGCCTTCGCCGAAATGACTGGCGAGCGGCTCGTCGGCCTTGGGCAGGGATTCGAACATCCACTCACGCCCGGCCACGTAGGTCTGGTTGACCTGCGGGCTGACGGTGTTGACCCCCAGCGAATAGAAAGGATGTCCTTCCGGCGTGACGAGATACCAGCGACCATCACGCTTTTCAGTGCGGAAAAAGCCGCTGGCCTTGAACGCCGGCCCTTTATTCCAGCCACCAAACTTGTCCAGCGAAGATTTTTCGCGCTCGGCCAGCCAGGTTTTCAGCTGTTGCTGTTCCTTGGCGGCGGCAGATTTCAGTTGTTCGTCGTTGCTGATTTTTTCCGGCCATTTGCTGCGGGTCGACTGCCCGTAGGCGTCCACCAGATTGCCGTAGACGGCCCGGGTCACGGCATCGCCGTCCTGCACACCGAAACGTTCGAGCAGCAGGCTTTGCGCGGCTTTCGGCTGATCCATCCACAGGCTGACCGACACCACCTGGCTGCGATCCAGTTCGCCGCTGCTGCTGGCCAGCAGAATGCGCTGGCCATCGACGGTCATCGGCATCGGCGGCCCGGCCTTCATGCCCTGGCTCAGTGGCGAGGTCGCCACCAGCGGCACCAGCAGGGTTTGCGCAGGGCCGGCCGGCAGGTCAACGCGGCTGGTCAGGGTCTGGCCGTTGTTGCTCTGGATTTGCACGTAAACCGTCACGGCCCAGTTCATTGCGCTTTGCAGACGCAGGCTCATCATGCCCGACTGCGACCAGTCCCAGGCGCCGGTTTGCGGGGTCAGGCGCAGGGTCGGGCGGGCTACCGGGTTGAACGTCACCCGGCGCAGCACTTCACCTTCCGGGGTTTGCTCGGCGTTGGCTTGTGGCAGATCAGTGTTTTCGGTGACGACTTTCACCACATCGGCAGGGCGGACGAAGTTGAACAGGGTCTGCTGACCCGCAGGCGCCGCCAGTAACGGGGCAGCGAAAATCAAGGCGAATACGGCAGGCAACGAACGGCGAATCATAAGAACGGAGTTCTCCCTAACGACCAAAAGGCCAATGGAAAAGCATGGCAGAGAGATAGACAGCGCGGCGGGCAAAACTGCCCACCGTTGTCTCAGGATATTTCACGACGGAATGGCGGTAACGCATTGAGGATCGCCTTGCCGTAGCGCTGGGTGACCAGGCGCCGATCGAGCAAGGTGATGGTGCCGCGGTCTTCTTCGGTGCGCAGCAGACGGCCGCAGGCCTGAACCAGTTTCAAGGAGGCGTCGGGCACCGAGATTTCCATGAACGGATTGCCGCCCCGGGCCTCGATCCACTCCGACAGCGCCGCCTCGACCGGATCGTCCGGCACCGAGAACGGGATCTTGGCGATCACCACGTGCTCGCAGTAGGCGCCCGGCAAGTCCACCCCTTCGGCGAAACTGGCGAGGCCGAACAGCACGCTGGAATCGCCGCCATCGACCCGCGCCTTGTGCTTGTTCAGGGTTTCCTGTTTCGACAGGTTGCCTTGAATGAACACTTGTTTGCGCCAGTCGCGGTCGAGGCCGTCGAACACGTCCTGCATCTGTTTGCGCGAAGAGAACAGCACCAGACTGCCGCGCGAGCCTTCCACCAGTTCCGGCAGATCGCGGATGATCGCCGCCGTGTGGGCCGCCGCATCACGCGGATCAGCCTTGAGGTCCGGCACGCGCAACACGCCGGCGTCGGCATGATGAAACGGGCTCGGCACCACAGCGGTGACGGCTTTCTTCGGCAGCCCGGCGCGCATGCGGAACCGGTCAAAGGTGCCCAGCGCGGTCAGCGTTGCCGACGTTACGAGGCAGCCGTAGGCGACGTTCCACAGGCTGCGGCGCAGGGTTTCTGCGGCGAGAATCGGGCTGGCGTTGACCTCGATGTCGAACAGCGACCCGCTTTCGGCCAGCGTCAGCCAGCGAGCCATCGGCGGGCTGTCCTCCGGGTCTTCGGCGGTGAACGCGGTCCACAGTTCCCAGTTGCCCGAGGCACGGGACAACAGGCTGCCGAACAGCGGATACCACTCTTCGGCCTGATTGCTGGCGATGCCGATGTTGACCTCGCCGTCCATGCCTTCCTTGAGCAGGTCGGTCAGACGGGTGAACAGGTCGTTGAGACGTGAATAGCCCTTCTTCAGCTCGATGCCCATTTCGCGCATGTGCTCGGGAATCACCCCGCCGACGAAACGATGGCGTGGCCGCTCGCGACCTTCGACGTCTTCGCCGGGTTTGAAATCGGCAATCTGCTCGCACGCGGTGAACATGAACTGCTGCTGGGTCTTGATCTCCCGCGCCAGCTCCGGCACCTGCTCGATCAGCTTGCCGAGGTCGCCCGGCAACGGATGCTGGGCCAACAGTTTGGTGAGGTTCTTCGCCGTGGTTTCCAGCCAGTCGGCGGTGGAACGCAGGCGCGTGTAATGAGCGAAGTGGCCGATGGCCTTGTCCGGCAGGTGATGGCCTTCGTCGAACACGTAAATGGTGTCACGCGGATCCGGCAGCACCGCACCGCCGCCGAGGGCCAGGTCAGCCAGCACCATGTCGTGGTTGGTGACGATCACATCGACCTTGCCCATGCCTTCGCGCGCCTTGTAAAAGGCGCACTGGCCAAAATTCGGGCAATGGCGGTTGGTGCATTGGCTGTGATCGGTGGTCAGCCGTGCCCAGTCGGCATCTTCGAGAGCGTTGGGCCAGCTGTCACGGTCGCCGTCCCATTTATTGCCGGCGAGCTTCTCGATCATGCTGGTGAACAGCTTCTGACTGGCCTCGTCGACCTCGATCTTGAAGCCTTCTTCTTCGAACAGCTGCGCGGTGGCGGTTTGCGCGTGGCCTTCCTGCAGCAACATGTCGAGCTTGGACAGGCACATGTAGCGGCCACGGCCCTTGGCCAGCGCAAAGCTGAAGTTCAGCCCGCTGTTGCGCATCAGGTCGGGCAAGTCCTTGTAGACGATCTGCTCTTGCAGGGCCACGGTCGCGGTGGCGATCACCAGACGCTTGCCGGCCAGCTTCGCCGTGGGGATTGCCGCCAGGCTGTAGGCCACGGTCTTGCCGGTACCGGTGCCGGCTTCCACCGCGACAATCGCGGGGTCGCCACTACGCCGGCCTTCGTCGTCGGTGTCGATATCCCCGAGGACTTTGGCGACTTCGGCGATCATCAGGCGCTGGCCGTAACGCGGTTTGAGGCTCTTGGCTTCAAGAAAACGCGAATAGGCACCCTGGATCGTGGTTTTGAGTTCAGTGCTGATCATTGAATGTCGGGCGTAAAAACGCTGGATAAATTTTCAGTAGTTCGGATCGGCCGCTATCATACCCCGCTAATCAGTCCCGCGCAGAACGGAGTACCCCAATGACACCTTTTAGCCTCGTTTATCCACTGCATGTCCTGTCCGCCCTGGTCTGGGTCGGCGGTATGTTTTTCGCCTGGATGGTCCTGCGCCCCGCGGCGGTGAAGGCGCTCGAAGGCCCTGCCCGCCTGACCTTGTGGGTAGAAGTGTTTCAAGGTTTTTTCCGCTGGGTCTGGGTCGCGGTGATCCTGTTGCCGATCAGCGGCGTGGGCATGTTGCACTTGCAGCAGGTCGGCTTCGAGACCGCGCCGAAATACGTGCAGGTGATGATCGGACTGTATGTGGTGATGACGGCGCTGTTTATCCGGATTCAGGGTTTGATGCTGCCAGAGTTGCGCAAAGCCGTTGAAGCCAAGGAATGGCCGGTGGGTGCGGCGGTGCTGGGGCGGATTCGCCGGGTGGTGGGGATCAATCTGATTGTGGGGTTGGTGCTGGTGGCGATTGCGGCGGCGCGGCCGATGTTCTGACCCGCTGAAGACCAGCATTTTTTGTGGCGAGGGAGCTTGCTCCCGCTGGGCTGCGCAGCAGCCCCAGATCAGCTGACGCGTTCAATCTGACGAAACGCGGTATATGGCGTAGGGGCCGCTACGCGACCCAGCGGGAGCAAGCTCCCTCGCCACAGTTGTGAATAGCGCGGTTATTCAGAGGCGCTGTACGGTCACCGCCCCCCGCCGCACCCGTCGGTCCAGGCTGACCATCCGCCCCGGGCTTGCCGTTCTTGCCGCCATCGGCGCGATACACCAGGCAGCCCTTGGACTTGCCACCCTGGCCGGCCTTGCCGCCGACACCCGCCGGGCCGCCGGCGCCGCCCGCGACGTTGACCTTGATCAGCTCAGCCGGAAACTCACGCGGCACTTCCAGGCGCACCAGCGCTCCCGGCGCTCCCGGCTGGCCATCGCTACCGTTGCTGCCATCAAATCCGTGACCGGCCGCGCCCCAGGTGCAGCCCGGATCCTCACCGTTGCCGCCATCGAGGCCAACAAAACCCGGCGCGCCGGTACCGCCGCGAGCATCCACAAACAGTTTTGGCGCGCTCAAGGCCTTGAACTGCAAATTCAGATTGCGTCCGGCACGGGCGGCTTTCTCATACGTGCCCGGCGCACCGCGCGCGGTGATCAGGCTGCCTTCGGACAGTTCGGCACGGATGACTTTCATGTCCAGCGTCTGTTCGCTCGGGACGATCGCGATGCGTGCTTCGTGACCCAGACGCAATTCGCCGACGGTCAGCTCGGTCACGTTGGCAGGAATCAGCAAGGTGCCGTAGTCCGCGACGTCCAGCCGCTCCAACTGCAGGGTGCTGGCCGTGTTGGGCAAACGCATCAGGGAATTGGTTTCGACGCTGACCACCTGGGCGCAGGCCAGAGGACTGATGAGTGCAGCGAGCAGGCAAAGTTTACGCATGGGAAGAAGCCTCCGGAGCGGCCGGGGCCGGGATGGTTTGCAGGTGAAAAACGCCGAACAGCAGGATGCGCAGACGGTCGCGCCACGGGTTGGCACGCCCCTTGAGGCGAGAGAACAGCAGCTCCAGCCCATGCAGCGCCAGCAACAAGGCGCCGGCCAGATTGACCAGCAGATGCAGCGGATGCACAAACGGCAGCAGCAGATTGACCACCAGCACGCACCAGAACAGCAGGGTCAGCAAACGCCCCAGCCCCCAGAAAACCTTCATACGCTCCCCCGTCTCGGAATTATTCTTTGGGCGCACAGTAACGGCTTACGCGGGGGATAAGCCAGAGGGGCAAAAGAAAAAACTTTTGTCAGTCGTCGGATCGCTGCCGGTTCGACGATGATCGTCGCCCGGCAGCTCTAGCCTGCGGACTACAGACAAGTCTTAGCGATTGATATGCAACTCCACCCGACGGTTTTTCGCCCGCCCTTCGTCCGTCGCGTTATCGGCCACCGGCTCGCTCTCGCCGCGCCCTTCGCTGGTCAGTTTGGCCGGTTCCAGGCCCTGGCTCAGCAGATACGCCGCCACACTGCTGGCACGCCGCTCCGACAACGCCTGGTTATAGGCGTCCGAACCCTTGCTGTCGGTATGGCCGATAACCTTGATGCTGACCACGTCAGCATTGCGCAACTTGTCCATCAGCGTATCGAGCTGGGCTTTCGCGGCCGGGGTCAGGTCCGACTTGTCGAAATCGAACAACACATTGCCGGCATCGCTGAGGGTGATGACTTCCGATTGCGGTGCAGGCTCGGGCGCTTTTTCCGTGACCGGGTATTGCGGCAGCGGACAGCCACGATGATCGACCGGGGTATTGGCCGGGGTGTCCGGACAACGGTCGCGGCGATCGAACACGCCATCGCCATCTTCATCGCCATCCTGGGCATAACAGATCAGCCCGCCGGTAAGGATCCCCAGCGCGGCACCGCCGCCGGCCCAGCCGCCACTTTCAATGGCGCCAAGGCCGCCACCGACCAGTCCGCCGATCAGGCTGCAAATCGGCCATGTACGTTGATTGAGGGGCGCGTCGCCGTCGCTGTGAGTGGCGCAACCGGTGAGCAAGCTGCCCAGCAGCAGCACCGGCAAGACGGACCTTGAGAAAACAGTCATTGTGAAAGCTCCTGTGTCACCGGCCCATACCGGTTACACAGGAGTAAAGACGCGCATCCGCGACTGCACAAGCCGCGGATGCGTGAGGGGCTAGCGGACGATTTTGATTTCGGTACGACGGTTCTGTGCGCGACCGTCAGCGGTTTTGTTATCCGCCACGGGCTGGCTTTCACCCATGCCCGAGACCGAAACGAAGCTGGCACGCGGCACACCTTGCTGGATCAGGTATTCCACCACCGAGTGCGCACGACGATCCGACAGTTTCTTGTTGTAGGCATCGCTGCCCACGCTGTCGGTGTGACCGGTCACGGTCAGTTGCGCCGTGGACGACTCTTGTTTCAGGCGCGTGGCAACTTTGTCCAGCACCTGTTTATCGGAGCCGGTCAGGGTGGCTTTGTCGAACTGGAAGTGCACATCGCGGATGACGATGGTTTCTTCCTTGACCACAACCGCCTCTTCTACCACAGGCGCCGGGGCTGGTGGAGGGCAGCCGTCAGCATCGACCTGCACGCCTTTAGGCGTGTGCGGGCACTTGTCGCGGCTGTCCGGCACACCGTCGCCGTCTTCGTCGCCATCTCCGTGCACCCAGCAATAGGCCGCTGCCGTACCGCCGACCAACAGTGCGCCGTAGCCGGCCCACGCCGAACTTTCCGTCGCACCGAGACCGGCACCGACCACACCGCCGACCGCCGCACAGGTCGGCCAATCGGTTTTCTGCAAACCTGCGCAACCAGTCAACACACTGGTTAGCAGAATCAAAGGTAATGCTGTCCGAACTATGCTCATCTGGTTTTCTCCTGAGGGATCGGCTTAGAACCGATTCACGGAGTAAAGACCGGAGTTTTAATCTCCGCCAGCAATAGGCCACTGGCATTTGGGACCGTGTTCACAGGGATTCGGCACTTTTGCCACGCGCGACAAATCGGGGTCTAGGCCGGATCCGTCTGGCGCGCTAGTCTTGGCGATCTGATTGAGGAGCTTCGATGAACGTCGCCATTTCTTCGCGCACGCCGCAACAGGCGCTGGCTGCTTTACTGGATCGCTATGCCCCGGCGCGTTTGCTGCTGATCGGCGCCAGCGAATTTCCGGCGCTCGCCGCTTTCAAACAGGCGCACCCGGATTGCTGCGTGGCCCACGCCGAACCCGGTGCGTTGCCCGCCGAACTCGCGGCGCGGCGCTTCGACCTGGCGCTGGTGGTCGATTGCCTTGAGCACTTGCCCAAGCGTGACGGCCTGAACCTGCTGGGCGGGATTCGCAACCTCAACGCCAGTCGCATTGCGGTGCTGGCGGATCTGCCAGCCAGCGGCTGGCAGGAAACCGATTTCTACTCGCTGGCGCTGCAAGCCAGTGAGCGCTTTCAGCGTGACGAGCAGGTACTGACCCTGTTCACTTACGATCTGCTTGACTACAAGCAAGTCCCCGACTGGCTCAACTCGCGGTTCTGGGCCAATCCGGAAAACTTCGGCAAATACTGGTGGTAATGCAATGAGTACAGCCATTTGCCCATGCGGCAGCGGCAACCTGCTGCTGGCCTGCTGCGGTCCCTACCACGAAGGCCACCCGGCGCCGTGCGCCGAAGCGCTGATGCGATCGCGCTACAGCGCCTACGTTTTGGGGCTGATCGATTATCTGGTGGCCACTACCCTGCCCGCCCAGCAGGCCGGTCTGGATCGCCAGTCGATCAGTGCCTGGAGCGCGCAAAGCACCTGGCTTGGCCTTGAGGTCGAAAGCTCGGAAGTGTTCGGCGGCCAGCCCGAGCACGCCTTCGTCACCTTCACCGCGCGCTGGCACGACAGTCAGGGCGAACACAGCCACCGCGAGCGCTCTTCATTCGTGCAGAACGCCGGGCGCTGGTACTTCATCGACCCGACCGTGCAGTTGAAGCTGGGGCGCAATGACGCATGTCCATGTGCCAGCGGGCAGAAGTTCAAGAAGTGCTGTGCGGGGTATTTCGGCGCATAAGATCAAAAGCTCGCAGCCTGCGGCAGTTCCTACAGAGGACGCGACTCATGTAGGCGCTGCCGCAGGCTGCGATCTTTTAGCGTCTAGACTGCCAGCAAAGGGAGTTAACTCATGCTCGGACTATGGCGCACACTCAACATTCTTCCCCTGCTGCTGATCCTGAACCTCGGCGGTTGCGCCTCATGGTTCAGCGACGACAGCGTCGACCCCGCCGTCCACCTCGTGAAAGTCGAGGTGGTGCGGGCCAAATTGCTCGAGCAGAAATTCATCCTGCATTTTCGCATCGACAATCCCAATGACAGCGACCTGACCGTGCGCGGCATGGAATACCGCATTCATCTGGCGGATATGTTGTTGGCCGAAGGCGAGCATGAACACTGGATCACCGTGGGGCCGAAAAGCAGCGCGTTCTATCGGATACCGATTCGCACCAACCTGTGGCCACGGGTCAAGGACGTGGTGAAAATGCTGAAAAGTCCGCACCAGCAGGTGCCTTACCGGCTGCAAGGCGAGATGGAAACCGGTTTATTCATCGCCCACTACGTGCACCTGGAGCGCAATGGCGTGATAATCCCCGCCGATTTAATTCCGGAGCACAACCGATGACTCAGCAACCTCATGTCCATGGCCCTGACTGCAACCACGATCATGACCATCATCACGATCACGACCATGGCCACGTCCACGGCCCGAACTGCGGCCACGCTCACCAGGAACCGGTGCGCAACGCCCTGAAAGACGTCGGTCGCAACGACCCTTGCCCTTGCGGCAACGGCAAGAAATTCAAGAAGTGCCACGGCGCTTGATGCCTTGGGCGAAGTCGCTCTTCGCCTGAACCATCGCCATCGCGAGCAAGCTCACTCCCACATTCGAGCGCATTCCTCCAGCTGGAATGCAATCACTGTGGGAGCTGGCTTGCCAGCGATGAGGCCGGCACATCCAGCATTGATGCAGCCTGACGCTCCGCTATCGCTGGCAAGCCAGCTCCCACAGGTTTCTCAGGCGACGGCCAGGATCTGCTTCGCACTGATCACCGTCGCATACTCCCCGTGCAAATTCCCCAGCGACATCCCGTGCACCTCTTCGGCTGAACGCGGCGTACCGAAATAATCGGCCTTGTCGAAGGTAAAACACGCGTCCTCCGCCACCCAGGCGTCAAATCCCAGATTGCCCGCCGTACGCGCTGTGGATTCCACCGAGTTGTGGGTCGCCACACCGACAATGATCAATTGCCCGATCCCCGCCTCACGCAACCGTGCCTCCAGCCCCGTGGCGCAAAAGGCGTCCGGCACCTGTTTCTGGATCAGCCATTCGCCGTCCCGCGGCATGAATCGCTGCTGAAATTCCACCCCGGACTGCCCGGGCCAGAACACCGAATCCGCTTCACGGGACAGGTGCTGCACATGAATCACCGGCCGCCCGCTGCTGCGCCATTCCCTCAGCAAATCAAGCATGCGTTCTTCGGCCTGCGGATTATTCCGTCGGCCCAGGCGCGGCTGCAGAATGCCTTGTTGCTGGTCGATGATGATCAGTGCCGCGTTGGCCTTGAGCTCCATGGCGTTTTTTTCTCATGCGGATCAGTGAATTTCCCGCACTTCAACATCACCTCCAGGTATCAGGCAAGTGCATAAGACCAACCCTCCAAGATCAAAAGATCGCAGCCTGCGGCAGCTCCTACAGGGTGTACTCAATCCAATGCAGGAGCTGCCGCAGGCTGCGATCTTCTCCATTCGACAGAATTACACAAATAACCCCCGTGCCCGCTTGCGCGGCCACCGCCCGCTCACTAACGTAGCGGCTTTATTGCGCCCCCAGCCTCTACACCCCCGCAGGAGCTTTGCCATGGCCTCGCCAGCCCTTACACATTTTCTTCCCCGGTTCGGCGTTGCCGCAGCAGTGACCGGTGTCTTGAGCCTGTCCGGTTGCCAGACCTGGAACGCGCAGGACACCCTCCCGCCTACCTCCGGCGTACAAGCGCTCAAGGGGCTGGCACAGAACGTTTCGGTGCGTCGCAATGCGATGGGCATGCCGTTGATCGAAAGCAACAGTTTCCACGACGCGCTGTTCACCCTCGGTTACGTGCATGCCAGCGACCGCATCAACCAGATGGTCACCCTGCGCCTGCTGGCCCAGGGGCGTCTGGCGGAAATGTCCGGCGCCTCAATGCTCGACGCTGACCGCTACATGCGCGCGGTCAACCTGAAGAAAAGCGCCGACGAGCTGTACAAGGCCTCGTCGCCCCGCCTCAAGCGCTTCTTCGAAGTCTATGCGCGGGGCGTCAACGCCTACCTGTTCCGTTACGCCGACAAATTGCCGGGCGACCTCGCATCCAGCGGCTACAAGCCGGAATACTGGAAACCGGAAGACTCGGCGCTGCTGTTCGCGCTGCTGAACTTCAGCCAGTCAGCCAACCTGCCGGAGGAAATTTCCTCGCTGGTGCTGGCGCAAACCGTGACCAGCGACAAACTCGCCTGGCTGACCCCGTCTGCACCGGATGAAAACCTGCCGCTGGCCGAGGCCGACAAGCTGCAAGGCCTCAAACTCAACGGACAGATCCCTGGCCTGAGCGAACTGAGCAACGCCAGCCAACAATTGGCGGCGGTGAATCTGCTGGGCGCCAGCACCTCGAACAACTGGGCCATCGCCCCGCAACGCAGCCGCAGCGGCAAGAGCATTCTTGCCAGCGACAGTCATGGACCATTGGCCGCGCCGTCGCTGTGGACCTTCGTGCAGATCCGCGCGCCGAAATATCAGGCTGCCGGTGTCACGCTTGCCGGTTTGCCGATGGTACTCGGCGGTTTCAACGGCAAAGTGGCGTGGAGCGCCACCAGCGTACTCGGCGACAACCAGGACCTGTTCCTGGAAAAAATCCGCCGTCAGGGCAGCAGCCTGACCTACGAGGTCAACGGCAAATGGCAGCCGCTGGGCGTGCGCAACGAAACCTATTTCGTCAAAGGCCAGCGGCCGATTCGCGAAGCGGTGTACGAAACCCGTCACGGTGCACTGCTCAACAGTGCCCAGGCGGCGGCACAGGGCAACGGTTTTGGCCTGGCCCTGCAAACCCCGAATTTCACCGACGACAAATCGCTGGACGCTTTTTTCGACCTGACCCGCGCGCAGAACGTTGAACGCGCTTCGGACGCCAGTCGCGAAATCCGCGCCATCGCCCTGAACATGGTGTTCGCCGACGCCAGCAATATTGGCTGGCAAGTCACCGGGCGTTTCCCCAACCGTCGCGAAGGCGAAGGCCTGCTGCCATCGCCGGGCTGGGAAGGCCGCTACGACTGGGACGGTTACGCCGACCCGATGCTTCACCCCTACGATCAGGACCCGACCCAGGGCTGGCTCGGCACGGCCAACCAGCGGGTGATTCCTCACGGCTACGGCATGCAGTTGTCCAACTCGTGGGCGGCGCCGGAGCGCGGCGAACGTCTGGCGGAACTGGCCAACAGCGGCAAACAGGACGGTCGCAGCGTGATCGCCATGCAGTACGACCAGACCACCACCTTCGCCGCCAAGCTGAAGAAAATGTTTGAAGCGCCGGGCATGAAGCAGCCGCTGAAACAGGCGATCGACGCCCTGCCGGAAGCCGATCGCAGCAAGGCGCGCGAGGCCTTCAGCCGCTTGATGGCGTTCGACGGCAAACTCAGCCCGACCTCGGCGGATGCGGCGATCTATGAGCTGTTCCTGCAGGCGAGCATGAAGCAGATCTTCCTCGATGAGCTCGGCCCCGAGTCGAGCCCGGCGTGGAAAGCCTTTGTTGCCAATGGCGACTTGTCCTACGCGGCGCAGGCCGATCACCTGCTCGGTCGCGAAGACAGCCCGTTCTGGGATGACATCCACACCCCGCAGAAAGAAGACAAGGCGCAGATTCTGGCGCGCAGTCTGGCGGCCGCGATCAACGCCGGCGACAGTCAGTTGGGTGGCGATCACAAGGCCTGGCAGTGGGGCAAACTGCACAGCTATACGTGGAAAAACGCCAACGGCCAGACCGTTCGCGGCCCGCTGGCAGCCGGTGGCGATCACACCACGCTCAACACCTCGGCTTTTGCCTGGGGTCAGGACTTCAACACCACGCGGGCGCCGTCGATGCGTTTCATTGTCGACTTCAGCCAGACCGAACCGTTGATGGGGCAGAACGGTACCGGCCAGTCTGGCAACCCGGCCAGCCCGAATTACCTCAATGGCATTGATGCGTGGCTCAAGGGTCAGTACATCGGTTTGCCGATGCAGCCGCAGAACTTTGACCGGGTGTATGGCAAGACGCGTTTGACCCTCACCCCGGGCAAATAAACGCTAGAGCAAGATCAAAAGATCGCAGCCTTCG